>DAOVRI010000141.1 GCA_030628245.1 Dehalococcoidales bacterium | reverse complement strand
TTCGCCCTGGTGTTCATCGCGCTGGGTATTCACTGGCTGACCCGAAATCGATTTAACGTGTTCGGGCGGGCCCACCTGATGATTTCCGTAGACCAGCCCTCCTACCCGGACCTGGAAGGGAAGCTCTCCGCCTTTCTCAAGGAACGACTGCGTGGCCTGAGGCTGGAGACGATGTCTGTCTTGGAAGAACGCGTCAGTCTCCATTACCAGTACCGGCGCCGCCCCGATATCGACTGGGCTACCTTCACCAAAGACCTCAATCAGATGGCCGGGGCGGCCAAGGTCGATATATATATCGGGTAGGAGCAGTCGGTTTCTTTGTGAGGCGTGAACATTAACCGGATGCAAAAAGGGCTTTTTTGCTTCGTAAAATCACGTACCGCAATTTGACAGTATTTGCTTCACAGAATAAGATATTCATGGCAGTTATCGGGATAAATTGACTCGGGAGGAATCAATATGGCGGGAACTTTCCAGGGCAAGGTCGCACTGGTTACCGGTGCCGGTGGGGGTCTGGGAAGGGCTTCGGCGCTGGCCTTCGCCGGGGAGGGCGCCAGGGTCGTCGTGGCGGATATCGATGTTGAGAACGGTCAGCAGACCGTAGATATGATTAAAAAAGCCGGCGGTGAGGCTATCTTTGTCAGGGCCGATGTTTCTCAGGCCGTAGAAGTCGAGGCGATGGTCAGCCAGACCGTCGCCACCTACGGACGACTCGACTGCGCTCACAATAACGTCGGCATCGAAGAGTTGCCGGAACCCCTTACGGAAGGCACCGAAGAGACGTGGGACCGCATCGTGGCTATCGACCTGAAGGGTATCTGGCTGTGCCTGAAGTACGAAATAAAATACATGGAGAAGCATGGCGGCGGTTCTATCGTCAACACGTCTTCCATCGCCGGACTCATCGGCGCTCCGCTTCAGGCTATGTATACTGCCTGTAAGTACGGTGTCAACGGTCTAACGCGGTCAGCGGCCGGCGATTACGCTAAAGCGGGCATTCGTGTTAATGCCGTCTGTCCCGCCGGTATGAGGGGGACCGGTTTCTTTAACCGGATGCTGGCCGTACAGCCCGGAATGGCGGAAGCGGTTAAAGAGATGATACCCCTGGGGAGGGATTCGGCGCCGGAGGAGGTCGCCGAGGCGGTGGTATGGCTGTGCTCGGAAAGCGCTTCCTACGTCACCGGAATAATCATGCCCGTCGATGGGGGGTTCACCATAACCTAGTCTTCACAGCGGGTTACCGTTTGCTGTTTGTCAAAGCGTTTTTCAGTGGGATTACCGGGGCTTCTTTATCTTGACCGCCTGTTCTATAGTGGCAAAACAAGCTGAAAGAGAAAGGAAAACGGGGAGATGGTCGGTATTACGTCAATTGGGGTCTATCTACCTATTTACAGGCTTAATCGTGATGAAATCGCCCGGATGTGGGCGGGCAGGAGTACGGCTGGAGTCAAAGCCGTGGCCGGATACGACGAGGATACCGTTACTATGGCGGTGGCGGCTACTTTAGATTGCCTGGAGAGGGGTGGGGGCAGGGCCGACGGTCTGTCGCTGGCGACGACCACGGCACCCTACAAGGAAAAACAGTCGGCGGCTATCGTGGCTGCCGCAGCCGACCTGTCTGATGAGTGCCATACCGCCGACTTTACCGATTCTCTCCGGGCCTCGACTATTGCTTTGAAGTTGGCTATCAACGCGGTAAAAGCCGGCTCGGCTGAGAGTGTAATCGTGACGGCTTCCGACTGCCGTATGGGCGCCGCCAAGGGCGCGCTGGAGCAGACGCTCGGTGATGGCGCGGCGGCGGTAATGGTGGGCTCGGAAAAGGTCATCGCCGAAGTCAAAGGCAGCTATTCAATATATAATGATTTTACCGACCTGTGGCGGACGGAGGACGACAGGTTTGTCCGTGCTGCGGAGCAGCGCTTTGTCGACGAAGCGGGCTATATACCGACCGTGCAGTCGGCCATTTCCGGCCTCATGAAGAAATATAATTTAGCCACGTCGGATTTTAATAAAATAGTATATAGCGCATCCGATGCCCGCCAGCATGCCGGTCTGGCGCGGCGGATGAAATTGGATAAAGCTCAGGTACAGGGACCGCTCTATAATGAAATCGGCAATACGGGTACGGCGGCGGCCCTGCTGATGCTGGCGGAAGCCCTCGAAGTGGCTAAGGCGGGAGACAGGATTCTCTTCGTCGGCTATGGAGACGGCTGCGATGCTTTTATCTTCCGCGTTACCGATGAAATAACCAAATTTCAGGAGAAACCCGTAATATCCGATAAACTGGCGGGTAAAATACCCATCACCTATGGGCAATACGCCACCTGGCGCAATCTTGTGTCCGCAGAGGCTTCCACGCTGCCGGAACGCCCGCCGCTCTCGCTGCCGGGTCGCTGGCGGGAGAGAAGGGCGATTTCCGCCCTTTACGGGGCAAAGTGTAAGAAGTGCGGGACTCCCCAGATTTCCCAGATTGGGCAGACGCCTCGGGTGTGCGTCAACTGTCAGGCCAAGGACGAGTTCGAACCTTATAAATTTGCCGATAAGAAGGCGACGCTCTTCAGCTATACCATCGACCAGCTTCAACCTACCCTCAATCCCCCCGCCGTTAACGGCGTCATCGATTTTGAAGGGGGCGGCCGGCTGATATGCGAACTGACGGACTGCGACCTCGATAAAGTGGCCGTCGGCATGAAGCTGGAGATGACCTTCAGAAAAATGTTTTACAGTCGGGGGATACACAACTATTTCTGGAAGGCGAAGCCCGTTACGGACTAGCCTCGGGAGGCTGACATATGGACGGAATTAAAGATAAAGTGGCCATCGTGGGCATGGGCTGCACGAAGTTCGGGGAGCGCTGGGACAAGGGTGTGGAAGACCTCGTCGTCGAGGCCGCTTACGAGGCTTTTGAGGACGCGGGCATCGAACCCAAGGATATCCAGGCGGCGTGGATAGGCACGGTATTTTCCGGACTCAGCGCCATCACGCTGTCGCCATTGCAGCTTCAATATATACCGATGACCCGGGTGGAGAATATGTGCGCCACCGGCTCCGAGGCTTTGCGGGCGGCGAGCTATGCCGTGGCCGCCGGCGTCTGCGATGTCGCCCTGGCGGTAGGTGTGGAGAAGCTCAAGGACTCCGGCGCGACGGGGGTAAAAGGCCCCAGCATCGTCGGGGATAACCAGGACGGTAGCTCGGGCATCGGCCCCAGCTACAGCGCCCCGGCGTCTTTCGCCTACCTGGCGACAAGGTATTTTCACGACTACAATATCCCTCCCGAGGAGGGTAAGCGACTGCTGGCGCAGATTGCCGTCAAAAATCACCACAACGGCAGCCTGAACCCCAAGGCGCATTTCCAGAACGAGATCACCATTGAGCAGGTGGTCAATGCCCCGATTATCGCCTGGCCGCTGGGCTTGTTCGACTGCTGCGGCGTCAGCGACGGCGCCTCGGTGGCTGTGGTCACCCGCGCCGACATGGCCAAACATTTTAGAGACGACCCTATTTATATCAAAGGACTGCAAATTAACGTGGGCGCGCGGCAGGGCGCCATGAGGCAGGACTACGACTTCGTGCACATCGAGGAGAATGTCCTCGGCTCGCAGAAGGCCTACGCCGAGGCTGGAATAAAAGACCCGCGTAAAGAGTTAAGCTGCGCCGAGGTACATGACTGCTTTAGCATCCACGAGTTGATTGTCTATGAAGACCTGGGGTTCAGTCCGCGGGGCCGGGCGCGGGAAGATATCGAGGCCGGGACCTTCAGTCTGGAAGGTGAACTGCCTGTTAATACCGACGGCGGCCTGAAATGTTTCGGCCACCCGCTGGGCGCCAGCGGCCTGAGGATGATGTATGAAGTCTACAAGCAACTCCAGGGCAAGGCCGGCCCCCGGCAGGTGAAAAATCCGTGTCTGGGCCTGACCCATAACCTTGGGGGGAACGCCGGGACGGGCATTTGCAGCTGCTTCATCGTCGGCAACGAGAAGTAGCGGGCTTGAGGAGGTAATCCTGAAGTGAAAATGGCTCTCGAAGGGATAAGGGTACTGGACGTCAGCGAGGCGGGGCTGGCCCCCGTGTGCTGCCGTATTCTGGCTGATATGGGCGCCGAGGTAATTAAGGTGGAGCGGACGGAAGGCGGCGACCAGACCCGTGGTATTCTGAAAATAAGCGGCAACGTGCCGATTTACGATATCAATTACGTGTTCGAGTTTTATAACTTCAATAAAAAGGGCATTACGCTGGACTTAAAGCAGAAAGAAGGCCAGCAGATTCTCTATAAGCTGGTGGAGAAGTCCGATGTTTTTGTGTGCAACTTCCGGCCGCATGCCCTGAAGAACCTGGGGCTCGAATACGAGACAATCTCCAAAATCAACCCCCGTATCGTTTACACCCATCTCAGCGGCTACGGACTGCACGGGCCGGAGAAAGACGTCGGCGCTTACGACTTCGTCGGGTACTGGGCGCGGAGCGGCGTCATGGCGGCTCTGGGCGAACCGGGCACGCCTTTACCTTTCCAGCTGCCGGGCTTCGGCGATAATACCACCGGTATGTACGCGGCCTGCGCTATCCTGATGGCCCTTTTCCACCGGGAGCGTACCGGCGAGGGCCAGGAAGTCTGCGTGTCCCTCATCGGCGGGGGGATATGGTCGATGGGTATCGTGCTATCGTCCGTTCTGGCTACCGGCCTGGAATATCCCCGCGTCTCCCGCACCTGCCAGAGCAATCCCATCTTTAACAGCTACGAATGTGCCGATGGCAACTGGCTGCAGATGGCCTGCATCCAAGGCGACCGGTACTGGTCGGCAGTCTGTAAGGCGCTCGATATCTGCGAGCTGGAGAATGACCCCCGGTTCCGCACGCACGAGTTGCGCATGGAGAACCACGA
>DAOVRI010000086.1 GCA_030628245.1 Dehalococcoidales bacterium | reverse complement strand
GCCGAGCTTCTGTTCTGGTTCCATATTATGCAGATAATCAATCCCGGCTCCACCTACTGGAATATGGCCTTCGGCCGTGAAAAGGGCGAGGTCAATCAGGACGAGGAAGGGTTGAACATAGCCTGGAACTTCGGCAAGAACGTGGCCAACTTGGTGAAGAAGCTGAAGGCTTAAATTTATTGCTTAAATGCAAGCACGCGGTCAATAAACTATTGACAAGAGACAATAGTTATTATAGAGTAAAATAACCATGCGTATGCTTGTGGCAATACCGGTTTTTGATATAGATGGGGCTTGTATTGAGCTAGCCAAGCTTACAGGTAAATCTGAGAAATATAGTAAGCAAAGGCTAAATGTGTTGGTAAAGCAGAAGATCCAGGCGCCTATAAAGGTTGGGAAGCAGTATTTACTTACTGAAACTCAGTTAAACTTGCTCGCTGACGAAATTAAATCTCCAGGAAGGCCTAAATTAGAGATATAAAACAATAATAAATAATACATCACTCACGCCTGAATAACTATTGACAAGAGGCAATAGTTATTCTATAATTTGACCAAGATGGGATTTTACAGGTCTAGACAGAGGGGTGTATAATGGTAATATCTTATTCCTTGGAGCTAGAGGTGGATACGGAGAGGACTCAAAGAATTAAGGAGCTTGCATACGAGACTGATGCGCTATTGAAAGGTGATTTCACGCTTTCATCTGGTAAAAAAAGCGACCACTACTATGATGGTAAGCAATTATCCCAACATCCTGAAGGAGCGTACCTAATCGGTGAGGAAATATTCGATATGCTTGAGGGGATTGATTTCGATGCAATTGGTGGTTTGGCGATTAGTGCGATACCGATAGTAACTGCTGTTACAGTAGTGAGTCACATTAAGGGGCAACCCATCCGCTCATTCTGGGTTAGAGAAGAACCAAAGAAACACGGAACAGAAAAGAGGATTGAAGGGCAATTCAAGAAAAACTCCAAAGTCGTAATAATTGACGATGTTATCACTGGGGGTAACTCAATAAAGAAAGCGATAGATGCTGTGAGGGCAGAGGGATGCGAGGTAGTAAAGGTAATAGTAGTTGTTGACCGAAATGAAGGTGGAAGCGATCAACTTAGAGAAGAAGGGTACGATTTCAAAGCCATCATAGACCTATCGCCTTCGGGGGAGGCGAGTATTAGTGAGCCTTCGGCAGTTACGGGAGAAGCTGGATAAGGGATTCTATGTAGATAACCTCTGCGAGATGGCACGTCTCTGTAAGGATATGGCACTGGAAAGTGATAGTCCAGTGCCATTTTTTATTATGCAGAAAATATTCTCAGGCATTGCTGATTATTGGGATGATAGACCTGTGATTGTAGAAGAAGCCAAGTTAGTTGAAGCAGAGTTATTGAAATCACTTAACAATCTAATAGACGTAATTGAAGATAATGCTTCGGCTGATCAGTTAATGACCCTGATAAATAAAGTTATCTCATCATACCTTTTTCTCTATGGGTAATGTAATTTATTCATAAAACCAAAATCCACAGCCCGTTAAACCGGGCTGGTCAACTCTCTTACCTTTCGGCTATAATACGAAGCAGACACAAGCGGAGGTATCCCCATTGAGCGATGAACCGGTAGTCAGTGAAGAGTTGAAAAGCCTGCTCAACATCGAGTTCGGCCCCGAGGTCTACGAGATTGAGAAGGGCATGGTCAGGAAGTTTGCCGAGGCCGTCGACGACCCCAATCCCGCCTGGCAGCAGTCAGCTCCCCCCACCTTCGCCGCCGCCCTCGTGCCTGCCGGGCTTTTACACAAACTCTTTAACGTCAGGACCCCGCTTACCCGGCTCCTCAACGGCGCCAGCGAGCTCGAGTATTTTCACCCGATAAGAGTGGGCGATGTTATTTCCGTCACGGCGAAGCTCACCCGACTGCGCCAGATGGAAGGCAAGGAAGGCCCGACGCTCTTCATGTTCACGGAAGTCACCTATACCAATCAGCGGGGCGAGGTGGCGGTGAAGGGGAAGAATACCTACATCAAGTATTAACGGGAGAGAAATGGCCGAACAGGTTTTCTACGAAGATATCGAGGCAGGCAGCGAGATTCCGGCGCTGGTCAAGTACCCGACGACCATGCAGCTGGTGAAATACGCCGGCGCTTCCGGGGACTTTTATCAAATACACTATGATAAAGATTTTGCCTTGGCTAACGGCCTGCCGGGCGTTATCGTTCACGGCTGGCTGGCGCTTTCTTTCCTGGGGCAGATGCTTACCGACTGGCTCGGCGAGGGGGGAACGCTGCTGAAGCTGAACGGCAGCTACCGTGGCATGAACCTTGTCCACGAGGACCTCATCTGCAACGGCAAGGTAACCAAAAAGTACATCGAGGACGGCAGGAACTGCGTCCGGGTGGAAATCTGGGCGGAGAACCCGCAGGGCGAAAAAACGGTGACGGGCTCAGCGGTGGTCACGCTGCCCTCGCGGGGATAGCGCTCATCACGAATGGCCACCAACATAGTCCTATTTGCAGGCCTTCACTTTTTGTAGAAAATTATAAAACCCCCTTGACATTCACCCCGCTGAGATATAATATTTTAGCCTGCGATGAAAAAGTTCGAGTTTATAGAACATACCTCGGACATCGGCCTGATGGCTTACGGCAAGACCCTGGCGGAAGCCTTCGCCAATGCTGCCGGCGGCATGTTCTCCATCATCGCCGAACTTGATAGCGTTGGGGAGGCCGAGTCGCGCCGCGTCGAGGTATGCGCTGATGACATCGAAGGCCTGCTCTTCGAGTGGCTGAACAGCCTCCTCTATTACTTTGACGTGGAAACGCTGCTCTTCAGTCGATTCGATATCACGGAATTTGAAGATACCCGCCTGGTGGCGGTATGCCACGGCGAAAAATATGACTCCTCCCGCCACCGCCTGAAAACAGGGGTGAAATCGGCCACCTATCATATGCTCGAGGTGGACCGGGAGAACAATCAGGTTCGTGTTATCTTCGATATCTAGGAGGTGAGGTTATGCCGAAGTGGGAAGGTAAACTGGAAAAAGTAGACGAGTTCCGCTGGCGCATCCCGAAGGACTACAAAAAGGGCATGCGCGTTCCCGGCCTCATCTACGCCGACGAAGGTATGATTCGGCAGGTTATAGACGATCAGGCCCCGGAGCAGGTGGCTAATGTGGCTTTTCTGCCCGGTATCGTGGGTAGCTCCCTGGCCATGCCGGATATCCACTGGGGCTACGGCTTTGCCATCGGCGGCGTGGCCGCGATGAGGGTCAGCGACGGCGTGGTATCGCCGGGTGGGGTAGGCTTCGATATCAACTGCGGCGTCCGCATCATGCGCACCAACCTGACGCGGGAAGAGGTCACCCCAAAGATAAAAGAGCTTATCGATGCCCTTTTCTACGCCGTGCCTTCGGGGCTGGGCTCGAAAGGTAAAATAAAACTTCGTTCCGGCGAGATTGACGAGGTCTTAATAAAAGGGTCGCGGTGGGCGGTGGAGAGGGGGTACGGCCGACCGGAAGACCTGGAGACGACCGAGGAAAGTGGGGAAATAAAGGGCACCGACCCCCAGCGCGTCAGCGGGCGGGCGAAGGAGCGCGGTATTCCCCAGCTGGGCACGCTGGGCTCCGGCAATCATTTTTTAGAGGTCGCCGTCGTCGACGAGATTTACGAGCCGGAGGCCGCTGAAGTCATGGGCATGAATCGGGTGGGGCAGGTAATGCTCTACGTCCACTGCGGGTCGCGCGGGCTGGGCCACCAGGTTGCCGACGACTATATCAAGGAGATGGTCAGGGCCATGCCGAAATACGGCATCGAGGTGCCGGACCGCCAGCTGGCCTGCGTCCCGGTAGATTCACCTGAAGGCAAGAATTACCTCGGCGCGATGCGCTGCGCCGCCAACTATGCCTGGGCCAACCGCCAGTGCATCACCCACTGGGTCAGGGAGGCCTTCTGCCGGGTGATGGGGATGAGCGAAAGCGATGCCGGACTCCAGCTTATCTATGATGTTACGCACAATATCGCCAAGATTGAAGACCACGAGGTAGGCGGCAAGAAAGAGAAGCTCTGCGTCCACCGCAAGGGCGCCACCCGTGCTTTCCCGGCCGGCCACCCCGATATACCGCAGAAGTACTTAAAAATAGGGCAGCCTATTCTTATCCCGGGGGACATGGGTCGTGCCTCTTACGTGCTGGTGGGCACGGAGCAAGCCATGAAAGAGACCTTCGGCTCCACCTGCCACGGTGCCGGCCGTCTGCGGAGTCGGTCCGCGATGAAGAAACAACTAAGCGGGAGAGATGTGCTAGCGGCGCTGGAGGCCCGCGGTATTACCATCCGGGCGGGTAGTATGTCCGGCCTGGCCGAGGAAGCCCCGGAGGCTTACAAAGACGTCGGGGACGTGGTCAGGGTAGCCCACGGCGCCGGAATCTCTAAAAAAGTTGCCCGTACGAGGCCGATTGCGGTGGTTAAGGGGTAAAGTTTTAATTAGAGCATTTGCGCAACTGCGCATTATTAATCCCGGATAATTCTACTTTCTTCCTTGACGTATTTGGACGCCAGCGTGCAATGCACTAATAAAATGGGTTTATCTACCCTCTTAAAGTGAAGTGGACAATGAATCATCCCCGCGGGAATATAAACGCTGGTAGTATGGGTGATTTTATGTATTTCACGCTCTTCGCCCAGGCCAATCTCGATATCTGCATTCAGGTCGTCCATGTCGTTCGGGTCGAGCGATATGAAATACAGGTACATATCGAAGTCGTGTGAATGCGGGGCGTCCTCCATGAGGGTGGGCTCGGTAATGCGCAGGAACATGATGGTAAAATTGGAATTATAATCGCCTTCGCCCGTGTAAATATACTCGGGTCCGAACCCTCCGATTTTCAGGTCATGCCTTACCACGTACTTGCCGTATTTTGTGCCGGTCATTTTATAATACCTCCTTGAAATAGTATTTCTTCAACCTCTCGCAGCCTTTGAAGCCCCTTGACCTCCTGCGGAAACATCGGCAGTTCCACTATCTTTAAATTCGAATATTTCTCGTGGATATGTTTCAGGTACGTCTGTTGCTGCCGGGCTTTTGTTATTAAGAACTCCGATTCCTCGGTCTTGACGACATTATTAATGACGATTTGCTTTACGGTAAGACCGTACTTTTCCAGCTCACGGAAAGCACCCTCAAGCTGCTCTACCGCTAAAGCCTCCGGTATCGTAACCATGGTGAAATAAACTGCATTCCTGAGGAAATCCATGTTCTCGGCGGAAAGCTCCTCCCAGCGCTTGAGGATATCCAGCACCGGCTCCCGACTCCGCCTCCCGAGCTTGAGACGGGAGTAGATGCGCGGCGCCATTTTGAGGTGGTTGCCCAGCAGTGCGGGCGTCTCCAACAGGCTGAGCGTCTGCCCCAGCGGCGCGGTGTCCCACACAATATTTCCGTAAAGGCCTTTCTGGCTCGTTTCCCTGATGTAATCGACCATGAACTCTTCGCCCAGCCCCGGCAGCACCGATGTCATGAATTCCACGAAGTCCTCGTATTCAATATCGACGAACGCTGAAAAGACCTCGTAAACCTCCCGGCCGAATTTCGCGTCCCACATCTCTCTGATTTCACGCTCGCCGATTTCGCTGATATGGAGCTGCGGCAGGACCCGGGCGGGCTTTTGCCTGTCGGTTGCCTCGAAGATGTGCGCTAGTGACGGGGTGGCGTCGGTGGAGATGGCCAGGGTCGGCCCCGAGTCGGCATAATGCAGCGCCGTAGCGGCGGAGCAGGTCGTCTTACCTACCCCTCCCTTACCGGCGAACATGGTGATGTTGCTCACGCTACTATTGAACAACAATCAGGCTAGCGGGCGCAACCGGTCTCTTGGTTATCATGCCTTCGGATATGATACTATTTAAGCAGGGCGTATTTTTAACCGGGGGCTAATGATGAAAGGTTATCGTATTTTTATATTTGCCGCCGCCTTTTTCCTGGCGGCTTCCGCCTTGTTCTACGGTATCCATTACCTGATATTCCGTGACCCGCATCATATCTTCATCTACCTGCTTGGCGACTTCGCTTTCCTGCCGCTTGAGGTGTTCATCGTCGTTATCGTAATAGAGCGCATCCTTACCCGCCGTGAAAAGCAGGCCATGCTTTATAAGCTCAATATGGTCATCGGGGCCTTTTTCAGCGAGGTTGGCAACAAGCTTCTGGCCGACCTGATAGAGTATTTTGATAACCGGGAGGAAATTTCCCGCCACCTGAACGTAAACAAGGACTGGACGGTTAAAGATTTTAAGCAGGCCGACGCTTATGCCTATAACCTGAAGACCGGTGTCGACATTAACAGGATTGACCTTGAGGAGTTGAAGAAGTTTCTCTCCGGGAAAAGGATGTACCTGCTGACGCTGCTGGAGAACCCCAACCTCCTGGAGCATGACCGCTTTACCGATTTGCTCTGGGCGACTACCCACCTCGACGAGGAGCTTGTGGCCCGGCCGTCTTTGAAGAACCTGCCGAAGGAAGACCTGGAGCACCTGGCCGTTGATATCGAGCGAATGTACGACCACCTGACCAGCGAGTGGCTGGACTATGCCCAGCACCTGAAAGCGGCCTATCCGTTCCTCTATTCACTGGTCCTGAGGACTCACCCGTTCCAGGAGAAACCTTCGGCGATAGTAGCCTAGCGATAAGGACTATGTACAAGCTGATTGACACCCACGCCCATCTGGACGAAATAGAAGATATTGAGCAGGTTCTGGCCGATGCTAAAAAGGCCGGACTGGTGGCGATAGTAGCCGTCGGCTCCGATTTGGAATCAAATCGAAAAGTGCTGCAGCTTGCCAGTCTTTACGAAAAATTCGTCTACCCGGCGCTGGGCTGGCACCCCTGGTTTATCAAGGAAGCGGATATCAACAAGAATCTGGAATTTATTCAATCTCATATTGGCGAAGCGGTGGCGAT
>DAOVRI010000085.1 GCA_030628245.1 Dehalococcoidales bacterium | reverse complement strand
CATTTCTTGGTGTATCCCCAGCATCCAGACGTGATTGTATTTTTATATGTGCATATATAGCAGTAGCACCTATGCGAATTTTTTCCCTATTTGATAAACGTCTATTCGCAACGTCAAATAAAACCTTAGACGCAATAACCCCTAACGGGCCTCCAAGCACTGCACCTGCAGGTCCTCCTATGAAAAATCCCGCGGTTCCTCCCACCGTAGCGCCTGTTATTTCGCTGCCTTTGGAGAGCAATGACTCTACCTTAGCTCTATTTCTCAATATTTCCCTAATTCTCTGAAATAAGACTCTAACTAACTTCAAATCCCCGCCTTCCGCTTATGCCAATCGGTGGCCTGCTCAAACGCATAGGCAACCCTCAGTAAAGTCTCCTCCCCGAAGTGCCTGCCGATTATCTGCATGCCGATGGGCAGTCCGTCGGCAAAGCCCGCCGGCACGGATATTCCCGGCACCCCGGCGATATTAATGGGCAGGGTGCAGACATCGCTGAGGTACATCGCCAGCGGGTCGTCCGTCTTCTCCCCTATCTTGAAAGGCACGGTGGGCGACGTGGGGGTAATCAGGGCGTCATACTTCTCGAAGGCGGCATCGAACTCCCGTCTAATCAGGGTGCGCACCTTCTGCGCTTTGACATACCACGCGTCGTAATAGCCGGCGGAAAGGGCATAAGTGCCCAGCATAATTCTACGCTTCACCTCCGGGCCGAACCCATTCCCGCGCGTCTTCTCCATGGACTCCCACATGCTGTCGCCCGCGTAGGAGTAGCCGTATTTCACGCCGTCGTAGCGCGCCAGGTTAGCCGAGGCCTCGGAGGGGGCAATGATATAGTAGACCGCCAAGGCGTAGGGGGTAGAAGGCAGGGATGTCTCTTCGAGCTCGGCGCCCAGCTCCTCCAGCTTGCCGAGGGCTGACTTCATCGCTGCCGTCACCTCCGGCTGCATTCCCTCGACGTAATACTCCTTCGGCACGCCGAGTCGCATGCCTTTCAAATCGGTTTTCAGGCATTTCGTATAATCGGGCACCGGTTCGGGGACGGAGGTGGAATCACGTTTGTCATGTCCGGCGATAGCATTAAATAACAGGGCGCAGTCGGTAACGTCCTGCGTCAGGGGGCCTATCTGGTCGAGGGAGCTGGCGAAAGCCACCAGCCCGTACCGGCTTACCCGCCCGTAAGTAGGTTTCAAACCGACGACGCTGCAAAATCCCGCCGGCTGGCGGATGCTGCCGCCGGTGTCCGACCCCAGGGCGCAGACGGCCTCCCCGACCACCACCGCCACCGCCGAACCGCCGCTTGAGCCGCCGGGCACACGGCTCACGTCCCAGGGATTACGGGTCACGAACAGCGCCGAGTTCTCCGTCGATGACCCCATGGCGAACTCGTCCAGGTTGGTCTTGCCCACCGTCACCATGCCCTGCGCGTTCACCTTCTCGACCACGCTGGCATCATAGGGAGGCACGAAGTTTTCCAGCATCTTCGACGAGCATGTCGTCTTTATTCCGCGGGTGCACATGTTGTCCTTGATGACAATCGGGACACCCGTCAGCGCGCCGGCCTTACCGGACGCGATAAGCTCGTCGGCCTTCCGTGCCTGCTCCAGGGCCGGCTCGTCGGTGACCGTCACCAGCGCCCGGACTTTCGACTCCACCTGCCGGATGCGCTCGAGATAGTCCTTCGTCAGCTCGACGGAGGAGATTTTCTTTTCCCTCAGTAGCCTGCTTGCTTCTTGTATCGTAACCTGCATATTAATATCTACCTGTCTTTTAGCGTTACCATTTCTTTAAAATCCCAACGCATGATTTACTCCAGCACCGCCCTGACCCTGAAGCAGTCGCCCTCCCGCCGCGGCGCGTTAGCCAGAATATCGTCCGCCGGCAGGGAAGGCACCACCTTATCCTCCCGCATGACGCTCTGCAGGGCCACCGACTGCGCCGTGGGAGGCACATCAGTGGTATCCACCTGCTGTAATACCTCGAAATTCTCCAGAAGATTGGACAGCTGCTCGCTGAACCGGGTAATTTCCTCCTCCGTCAGGTCGACCCGTGCCAGACGGGCAATATGCAGCACTTCTTCTCGACTAAGCTTCATAAGCAACTCCCGAAACCTTTTTTTGAAGGTGTTTTACCCGCCAATTATAGCATTCGCCTTCAGCCTTAGGCAACCGCTTCTAACATAAAGTCGCATTCTTACCATAAAGGCTATATAATGTATAGTGAAGTAGAGAAGATATCTATTTATCTTAATGAAGGAGGCAAGATATGGGGGAGAGGGTGATGATATTCATTGACGGAAGCAATCTTTACCATTCGCTCAAAAACCATTTCAAAAGGATGGACCTGGACATCGGCAAATTCTGCCGGAAGCTTTTATATAAACGTCAGCTGGTTAGAATCTATTATTATAACGCTAAAGTAGGCCAGAAACAGGAGCCCGAGCTCTATAAGCAACAGCAGGCTTTCTTTAACGGCGTCAATGCCATACCCTATACCGAGCTGCGACTGGGACGCCTGGTCTACACCAATCAGTGGCCGACCGCGCCGCCCTATGAAAAGGGCACCGACGTACAACTGGCCACCGATATGATAACCCACAGCTATAAAAGCAATTACGATGTCGCCATTCTCGTCGCCGGGGATAACGACTTCGCCGGCGCCGTCCAGGCCGTCAAAGACAACGGGAAGCACGTCGAGGTTGCCTTATTCGGCAAGCAGGGTACCTCACAGCAGTTGAGAACCGTCGCCGACCGGGTAATAACGATTAATTCGCGGTTGCTCAAGGACTGCTGGAAATAGCTCGCGGCTCCCGGAAAGAAGCTGATGAGGGACAAAACCAGGAAAATCCGGGAGACAAAGGGGCGCCCCAGCCCGCGGCTTTCCCGGGAAGAAGGCACCATTGTCAAGGACTGGGGCGGGAGATTGCCGGTAGCTCTCGTCTACCCGAACTCCTATTACCTGGGCATGTCCAACCTGGGAGTTCACGCCGTCTACAAACTCCTGAACAGCCACCTGAGGGCCGTCTGCGAGCGGGTCTTCTACGAGAAAGAAGATAAGCATGCCCCCGCAGCCCTGGAATCGGGGCGGCCGCTGGCCGATTTCGCCGTTATTGCTTTCTCCATTTCCTACGAGCTGGACTACTTCAATGTCGTTAATATCCTCAAAGCCAGCGGCATACCGTTATACTCTGCCGACCGCGATGAAAGGCATCCCCTGGTTATCGCCGGGGGCCCCTGCATCACCGCCAACCCCATGCCCCTGGCCCCGTTCTTCGACTGCCTTTGCATCGGCGAGGCGGAGTCGATTCTGCCCGCCATGCTTCCCGTATTACTGGAGAGCATCCTTCCGGGAGAAGAGCCGCGGGACGAACTACTGAAAGCGCTGGCAACGCTGCCGGGTGTCTACGTACCCGCCTGTCCTCCGGAAAATCCCGTATCCCGACAGTATGCTAGAAATCTCGACGACTCTGCCACGACTTCCGTGATACTCACGACGGATACCGAGCTCGGCGATTTATACCTAATAGAGGCGGAGCGAGGCTGCCAGCGCGGCTGCCGCTTCTGCCTGGTCAATTCCGCCTTCGCCCCCATGCGCTTTCGCTCCGTGGACAGTCTTCTCAGGCAGGCCAAGGAGGGACTGAGCCAGCGCCGGCGCATCGGGCTGGTGGGACCCGCCATCACCGACCACCCCCGGATAAACGAGCTGCTGGCCGGCCTGAACCAGCTAAGGGCCGAGATATCCATCAGCTCGCTGCGGATAGGCTCTCTGTCCACGGATATCCTCGACGCGCTGACCAGAGGCAAGACGCAGTCTATCGCCATCGCCCCCGAGGCCGGCTCCCAGCGACTGCGCGACGTGATAAATAAAGGCACATCCGAGAGTGAAATTTTAGAAGTCGCCGACAGGATAGCCGGCCAACGTTTTACCCAGCTCAAGCTCTATTTCATCATCGGCCTGCCGACCGAGACCGATGAAGACGCCGAAGATATCGTCAAGCTGACGTTAGCCGTTAAAGACAGGCTCGACCGTAAGCAGAGCGGCGCCCGCATCACTCTCAACGTGACCCCCTTCGTCCCCAAGGCCGGCACGCCTTTCCAGTGGCTGCCCATGGCGTCCCAGGACACGCTGAACCGCCACCTGGCGATACTGGGGAGCACCCTGCCCCTGAAGGGCATCAAGCTCAACGAGGAAAGCCCTGCCTGGAGCCAAATTCAGGGAGTGCTGGCGCGCGGCGATGAAAGACTCGCCGAGGCCCTGGCCAACATGGAAGAAATTTCTCTGGCCGGCTGGCGCAAAGTGGTTGAGGCTTATAACATTGATATTGACTATTATGTCAACCAGAAATGGGGCACGGAACAGAAACTACCGTGGTCTATGATAGATACCGGAATGAAGTTTGAAAGACTTTGTGGAGAGCTGGAGAAGGCGCTGACGTAGCCCTACTTCCCCAGCAGTTCTGTCACCACGTCGTTAATCTCTTTGCCGTCCGCCCTGCCCTTGAGCCTGGGCATCAGCTCCTTCATTACCTTGCCCTTGTCACCGGGGCCCTGCGCCCCCACCACCCCGATTACCTCACGTGCCGCCGCCGCTATGTCGTCGCGGGTCATCTGCTCCGGCAAATACCCCTGTAAAATCGCCATCTCCGCTTCCTCTTTGTCCACCAGATCCTGCCGGTTGCCCTGCTTGAAAGCGTCGATGCTCTCATGGTGATGCTTGACTTCCCTGGCGATGATGCCCAGGATATCGGAATTGTCCAGGGACGCCTGCTTGGCGATTTCGGCATTGTTTATCGACGCTATCAGCATCCTGAGGGTGGCGCGCTTGACCGTATCGCCGCTCTTCATCGCCCCCTTGATATCGTCGGTTATGCTGCGTTTGAGGTCTGCTTCCTGCTCCATAATAACCTGCTTACCTGTTTTTCGCCGTTTCAAGTCGGCCTTCCGCAAAGCGGGTATTCATTACCGACGGTACATTCTGGTGCCTCTGGCAGCACCGCGTTTCTTGGCCGCCTTCTTACGCTTGCGCTTGATGCTGGGTTTCTCATAGTGCTCCCGGCGGCGCAGTTCCGCCAGAATACCGTCCTGCTGCACCTTCCGGTTGAACCGCTTGAGCAAACTGTCGAAGCTCTCTTCGTCTCCGGCTGTAACTTCAGCCAAGTAGCATCACATCCCTTCCGAATTTAATATCCCAATATTATAGGGGGCGCCGCCCGGGCTGGCTCTACCCCCAAAACAATCAAGGCCTGTGTGTCTCACAAAAGAAAGGAAACACGCCATAATATTGTAATCGGCAAAGGCCGTCCTGTCAATAGGCCGCACCGATTCATAGTGAATAACCCCCCGGCAAGCTGACGGGTATTCAGTGGAGTATTTTATAATTTATATTTTAGCTGATTTTAAGGAGTCTTTTAGCATTACCTCCGAGTATTTTCTCCATGTCCTGAGCCGGTATATCCAAAGTCCTGACGCCCACCAGGTTCTCCCTGATAACGTCCTCCCCGGCTTCACCGCCGAAAGGATAGTCCGAGCCGTACATCAAACGGTCGGGGCCGAAAAAAGCGTAACCACAGGGGTATGAGGCTACTGTCCCGTCCGTGGCGGTATCCCCGTAGATGTTCTTCCAGTAGTGAGACAGGTCATGCCCCAGCTTGTCTCTCCAGTTCCGGTTGAAGCTAGCCTCGATTCTGCGCGAGAAATAAGGAATCATGGCCCCCATGTGATGGGTCACAATCTTCAAGTCAGGATAACGGTCAAGCACACCGCCCAGGATGAGCCGCCATACCGCCTGGCTGGTATCGAAAGGCCAGCCAAGCATCTGCATAAAGCGCCACCCCTCATCCATGTCCACCAGTGGGTAAGACTCCCAGTGGGTGGGGTGGATAAGGAGGGGCAGGTCATGTTTCGCCAGTTTCTCATAGAACGGGAAATACTCCGGAGAATCCAGTCCTTTACCATCAATGTTCGAGGAAACGGTAACGCCGCGGCAGTCAAGCTCATCGATGCAGCGCTGGAGCTCCTCCATGGCGCTTTCCATGTCCAGCAGGGAAACGATACAGATATTCACAAAGCGGTCGGGGTAGGCCCGGCACAGGGCATAATTATCATCGTTAGAGAGCCGGCATATTTCGGCGGCATCCCCGGGATTAAATCCAAGCAGGACGGGTGTTGTCTGGCTGAGGGCCTGCACGTCGATGCCGTACCTGTCCATAAGGCCCAGGCGCACCCCGGCATCCGCGTTCTGGACAGGATAGGGGAACTGCTTACCCGGGCCGTAGTATTTACCCTTTTCTATTATCCGCCCCACCGACTTCGAGATATGATGCGAAAATATGTCGATAATCATGAGAAATATTGCCTCCTCCCAGAGTTTATACAGATTGTACTATATTTAAGTATTAATTACCCATCCCCAAATAAGAACGCACGTTCATCTGATTCTTTTGCTAGCTATCCCTGAGTCAGTATCAGTGTAAACACCCTTGTTCGCTTATGCCAACTCCCCTATTATGGCATTATTAGCTTTATTCTGGAGATACTGTAGTCCAAATAATACGCAACACGAGTACCCCCACCAAATAAACCATTACGAAAAGGAGACGAACTAATGGCTTTAGCCGTCAAAGCACAAAATACGAACAGAAAAGGTAATGGTAAGGTAAAGGCCAAAAAGATATCTCAGGAGATACAGGCAACTGAGCCGGTCTCACCGCCGGCGCACGGAGTGATTTACAGCCAGCGGCTGAACTTCTGTCCCTTTACGGCCCCACCTCTCAAAGCCTACGCGTCAATACTCGGCAGCGAGAGAACGGAGAGGCTGCAGCGGGCCGCCGAGCGCCTGAAAGGACGAAGGGTGCTGGAATTGAATGCCACCGCTCAGGGCGGCGGTGTCGCCGAGATGCTTTACAGTTCCGTCCCCTTCCAGAACAACCTCGGCGTCGAGACTGAGTGGAAGGTTATCAGCGGCAACGACGAGTTCTTCGAATGTACCAAAGGCCTGCACAACCTG
>DAOVRI010000035.1 GCA_030628245.1 Dehalococcoidales bacterium | reverse complement strand
GAGAATGGTCAACGAATGCTTTATACTCAATAATACCAACCTGGCGGCTATCTTTACAAAGAAATGGCCCAAGGACTATCAGAACCTTAAGGATGCCTTACCCACATGGACTCTTTTCTATACTGTAGCCGGCTACGAGTACTTCCCGGAGGAAAGGATTAGCTCTCATATTAAAGGCATCACCGATATAACCCAGCGGTTGGGGGTGGAAGCCGTAAAAGCAGCCGGTGGAGTTTCAGCAAATGAAATATTGAAAGTGGTCCAGCAGCCTTCCGGGGAGCCCTACTGGAAGCTTCGCTATAAAGGCGCCTGCCAGGACATATTCTTTTTGACTATCAATGATAAGCTCGAAGGTCAAATCGGGGTCATGAATGACCTGGCTGAAAAAGCTGGCTACCCCGCTTCAGACGTGGGTGTTTACATCCAGCCGATAGTACAGGGCACTGGCTGTCACTGTGAGTTTAATCTGTTTTATGATCCCGGAAACCCAGGCGAGCTAAATCGAGTTAAGGAGTTATCCACCTCAGCCATCAAGAACTTAATGGCTAAGGACGCGTTCTTCTCAAGGCCTTATGGTGAAAGTGCCGGGATGATTTTTAATAGAGATGCGGCTACCGTGGCTGTTTTAAATAAGCTTAAGAAGACGTTTGATCCAAACAATGTTATGAATCCGGGGAAAGTGTGCTTTTAAAACACGTTAAAAGAACTTATTATTGAATAAATTCAGGAGGGAGCAAAGATGGCACTAGAAGATTACCGAGGCGATATGGAGATGTGCTGCCGGTGTTCGGCCTGCAAATTTATACCCATGCAAAGGGTGAAGGGACTTCAGTATGCAAATGTGTGTCCCAGCATAGCGAAATATAATTACCACGCCTACTCAGGCGGCGGAAGATTAAATATCGCAGCGGCGATGTTGAAGAACGGGTTCAACTACACGGATAAGCTCCTCGATATAGTTTATAACTGCCAGATGTGCGGTGCCTGTGGTGTCTCGTGTAATTATGCCATGGACATGGAAGTACTCGAGCCCATCAATGAATTCAGGCTCAAGTGTGTCGAGGACGGTCAAACCAACCCCGCCCTGGAAAAGGTAATCAACAGCCTGCGGAAACAGGGTACCATGATAACCGGCGCCAGGGGCAAGCGTGGCGACTGGGCCGCCGGCCTGAACCTGAAGGACGCCACCAAGGAGAAAGTGGACGTGCTCTATCACGCCGGCTGTCTCACGAGCTACGATAAGGACATGCAGAAGCTGGCCAAAGCTACCGTGAAGATACTGCAGAAGGCGGGCGTCAATTTCGGCATCGCCGGTAATGCCGAGACGTGCTGCGGCGGCCGGGCCTACCAGATGGGCTACAAAGAAGACTTCCTCAATCAGGCGAAGAAGAACATGGCCATGATCAAGAAGGCCGGCATCAAGACAGTCGTGACCGGCTGTGCCGACGGCTATCAGGCCTTCAAGGTACTCTACGACAAGTACGACCTGAAGGGTGACCTCGAAGTGCTGCATATCTCGGAATACATCGACAAACTGATAAAAGACGGCAAGCTGAAGCCACGGAAGAAAGTCGACATCTCGGTCACGTACCATGACCCGTGCCGTCTCGGCAGGCTGGGTGAGCCGTGGATACACTGGGAAGGGAAAAAGGTTCCGGGGGACAGGTTTGTTTTCGACCCGCCGAAGGTATACCGGCGAGGCACACATGGCGTCTATGAACCGCCTCGGGATGTTCTCAAGAGCATTCCCGGTATAAAACTCACGGAAATGACCAGGATTAAGGAATACTCCTGGTGCTGTGGGGCCGGTGGCGGCGTCAATGAGTCAAATCCCGGGTTTGCCAAATGGACTGCCCAGGAGAGAATAGAGGAGGCCGGGTCTACCGGGGCTGAGGCAATCGTTACCGCCTGTCCCTGGTGTGAGAAGAACTTCAGCGAAACCATCAAAGAAAGCGGTGGCAGCCTGAAGGTTTATGATATCGTTGAATTAGTAGAGAAAGCTATTTAAGAAAGGGGGTTAATGAATCATGGCTTTAAGCAAGGACATTTATAAGGCGTTCGAAGATGTGGTGGGAGCGGAGAATATCTGTGATGACCCGGTAATAATGCCTGCGTATCACTCGGCTGAGCTCGGAGCTGTAATTCTTCCAAAAAACACGGCGGAAGTTCAAGCGATAGTTAAGCTATGTAATAAATACAAGTTACAGTTCAGAGCGGTATGTACAGGCTGGACGGGGATGTTCCCCAAGGGCATTATCTATTTAGACATGAGAAGGATGAACCACATAGTTGAAATCAACGAAAAAAACATGTATGCCGTGGTTGAGCCGTATGTGATCTCGGCACAGCTACAAGCTGAGCTAATGAAAAGGGGCCTGCATCTGAACATGAAGGGGGCTGGAGCTAACTGCTCAGCGATGCTCAGGGGTCACGGGCATCTGGATCAAACCACAAGTGGTGACGATAGAAACCAGTTGGCAATAGAATGGGTAACTCCAGAAGGGGACATAGTCAGGTTAGGTTCGCTGGGGTCTTCGGATGAGTGGTTCTGTGGTGACGGGCCGGGGCCGTCTTTAAGGAGCCTGATTAATAGTGCTGTGCCACCAGGCGTAACACCGGGTGTATTTACGAAGTCTGCCGTGAAACTTTATCACTGGCCGGGGCCCCCGAGCTTCCCTATAGAAGGGGAATCACCGCTTTACACCATGAGCGAGATACCGGCTAACATGATGGTACGATATTTCAGCTTCCCGTCAGTAGAGAAAATGTGGGAGGCAGAACTCAAGATAGGTGAAAGTGAAATATCGTTCGAGCTAATGGGTTTTAATGTGTCAATGGTAGCTGCAAATATAACAACGAGTAATGAAGAGGAGACGGAAGTCTTCGAGCGACTAAACAAGGCGGTGCAAGGGCCCGGCTTTATGGTAATAATAGCCGGCAACTCTCCGGAAGACTTTGAATATAAGAAACGAGTATTACAGCAAATTGTCAGTGACGCTGACGGGAAGTCTTTAGAAGCAGTCGAAGATCCCAGGATTGAAGGAATTCTGTTGTGCCAGTGCATAAGAATCTCTGCCTCTATTAGAGAGACATTCCGTAATGGAGGAGCCTTCAATTCAATTCCTATCATGGGCCAAAGAGACCTGACTATCAAGTGGGCGATAGGAGCTGGCAAAGCGAAGGAGCCTTTGATAGAAAAGGGCTTGATAGTGGATGATGGCGGAGCCTTTTTTGGATGGGGAGTTGAACAGGGGCATCTTGGCAAAACGGAAATATTCTGCAAATTCGACCCTTCCAACCTTGAAGCCAAGGCAGCCGTAGAAGGATGGCAAAAAGAGCAAAGTACGAGGGCTTTTAAGGAACGCTATTTCGCAAACTTACTCATGGGCCAAACTGAGGAAATCGGACCAGCTTTATCCAATTACCACTTATGGTGGCAGAAGTTTACGGAAGCAATCGATCCGAATGGTGTATCACCAGGGGGAGGTGCACTTGTCTAGCTCCTGCTAACGGGGGATGAGCAGTCTTTACGTTAGAGCGCATACCACCATAAATAGAAAGTAGCCCGAGGAGGCGCCAGTAACGTAACCAAGAACGCCTGATTACACTATAGGTGAACAGCAGCACCTCTAAGCCCCGGATTTGCCTTACGGCTTAGGGGTGTTGCTTTTGTACGATGACTGGTGACTCGCGGCAGGCTGCTGTATAGTGGCTGTTAACGTAACAAAGGCTCAAATTGTGCATCAGGCTGGAGAGGGGTCAAGGGTGAGGTAAAACCGAATGGCACATTCGAGCAGAACCCGAAACACTTTCACCCCATCTCCTACCTTTGACATGATTACGTTTCAGGACATATAATGATTCTAACCTTATTGTTAAGAGGACTGAGAACTTGGCAAAGCAAGACGAACTGGAATCGGTAAACGATAATTCAGCATCGGATATCAAGCGTATCGTTCAGCGTCTTGACATGCTGGACCAGCGCCTGGACAATGTCGACTCCATAGTATCAGCGGTCGCCGAAAGGGTAATGCGTCAGCCGATTACCCTCAATGTAACCTGCTCGAAGTGCGGCCACAAGATAGAAATCGCCATTATTGGCACCGAGAAGCCAACCCGATAAAGACTTTATGTAAACCACGCTGTGTTTAATCGGCCCTAAATTCCCCGGCAGTCTTATTTCTTAATTACCAGTAAATGACATCCACGACCGAGGAAAACGATAATGCCCCAGCTTATAATAATTATCATCTACTTCTTAGCCATGCTCGCCATCGGGGTAGCCAGCCGCAAAAAGGCCGGCCAGGCGGACGATTTCTTCGTAGCCGGGAGAAAAGGTTCCTCATTATTCATCGTCGGTTCCCTGCTGGCCACCATTATCGGCGGGTCGGCCACGGTGGGTATGGCCGGGCTGGGTTTTCAACGGGGACTGACCGGGGCCTGGTGGCTGCTGGCGGGCAGTGCCGGCCTGATATGCCTGGGACTGTTTTTCGCCAGGAAAGTCAGGCAATTCGCTCTCTACACCCTCCCCGAGCTGATAGAAAAACAATACGACCGGCGCGTGGCCTTCGCCTCCTCGGTACTTATCGTCATCGCCTGGATAGGCGTGATTGCCGCCCAGATTATCGCCGCCGGCAAGATAATGAGCATCCTGGGTATCGGCACGCCGACCCTCTGGATGGTGATTTTTTCCCTGGTCTTTATCGCCTACACGGTACTGGGCGGCCAGTATTCCGTCATCCGCACCGACTTTTTTCAGTCGGTGATAATCTTCGGGGGGATTTTTACCGGCCTGGGACTGCTCCTCTCACGACTGGGGGGATGGGAGGGACTGCAAAGCACGCTGCCAGCGGATATGTTCGCTTTCCCCGTCAGTTCAGAGTTCGGCGGGGCCGACCTCACCGCCATGCTACTGGTGGTCGGACTGACCTACGTCGTCGGGCCGGACATGTACTCGCGGATATTCTGCGCCAGGGATGATGCCACGGCGCGGGCGTCGACACTCTGGACAGCAGCACTCGTTATACCGGTAGCCTTTGCCGTTACGCTGATTGGCATGGGGGCCGCCGTCCTGTTCCCGGAAATTGCGCCGGAGCAGGCTCTCCCCATGGTTATCAGCGAAGTATTTTCGCCGCTTCTCGGCGGCATCGTCCTGGCGGCGCTGCTCTGCGCCGTGATGTCCTCGGCAGATACCACCCTGCTGAGCGCCAGCACCATTCTGACCGTGGATATCATCGGGGGATTCCGTTCATCACCCGATAGAAAAAACATCCTGCCACGCTCCCGCTGGCTGATAATACTGCTGGGAATTATTTCGCTGGTGGTGGCGTTACTGCTCAAGGGAATAATCAGCGCCCTGCTGTTCGCCTATACGGTCTATACCTGCGGGGTGATTCTGCCGGTAATAGCCGGGTTCTTCAAGGGCCGGCTTAAAGTGACCGCGACAGGGGCGCTGGCGGCGCTTATCGGCGGTGGGGCTGCCGGTATTGCCAGCAAGCTGGTGTCGGTAAAATACCTCGACCTCGGGGCGCTGGCGCTGAGCGCAGTGCTTCTTTTCCTGGTCAGCTTTATCGATAACAGGATAAAAAGGCGGCGCTTCTAGACGTTTACTCCAGGCTGGCGACGGGTAAACCGGTCGAAGGCAATGGCACAAACAAGCATGAGAATCGCCATGAAGTAAAAAGCAGATTCAATACCCATCAAATCAGCTGCCAGACCGGCCAGAATCGGGCCGACGGACATGCCCACACCCAGGCCCATATTGAACATGGCCATAGACACACCCATACCAAATTTCCTGCCTTCTTCAATTACAAGAGCCGAAGCGGACGGTAAAGCCGTAGCGTCACCGATAATGGCAATGGCGAGAAAAATCATTAACGTCCAGAAGCCGACAGCCTGAGGAATCAGGAGCATGGAGAGTAATATACCGAGACTCCCGAGAATCACGATTACCCTTTTATTATACCTGTCGGCAAGTCGGCCGCTAAATAACTGTATTAACCCGGCTCCCAGGACGAGGACTGATAATATCGTCCCGATAAGAGACGTTCTCAGACCGAGAGTCAGACCACCAAAGACGGGGATAAAAGTCTGGACAATGCCCCGGTGGGCTGCGTCACCAATCTGGAAGCTAAAGAGTCCCCTGGTTACATTACTGGACGCTATCTCCTTAAAAGAAGACCTTGGAACAACCTCTCTTTTCTTGTGGATGATTTCTGGCAGGAAGAGGGCAACCCCCAGAAACGCCAGCACGTTGAGACCACCCATAACATAGAAAGCAGAATCCATCCCAAAATAATCGGTCAGAATTCCACCCATGAGGGGACCGAAGCCCCAGCCTATTAAAAACGTGGCGTTAAAGTATCCCATCCATTTGCCTTCTTCACCTTTCGGAGCGATATCGCCGATATAGGCCTGGGCAATGGGCTGAACAAGACACGCGGCCACACCCTGCAACAGCCTTATCACTAACAGGCCGGCCACGTTATCCGCCAGAACATAAGCAAACGAGGTCAAGGCGAAGGCGAACAGACCGACGGATATAACCAGCTTGCGACCGCGGCGGTCCGACAATTTACCGACAAAAGGCAGGAGAACCGTACGGGAAATGGCATAACCGGCGAAGATAACACCTATCCAGACACCGGTAGCCCCCAGATTCTTGGCGTAAATGGGCAACAGCGGCGCTATAATGCCGAGGCCAATCATCGAGGAGAAAATGGACAGCCCCAGAACAGGAAAGACTTTATTTATCGTGTGGGACATAAATTAGTCTAGCAGTTCAGGGGTATACCTGTAAAACAGCCATACATTAACTGCCCAGCCAACCCCGCCCTTTCAGCAGAACCCGATTGCGTTCGTAGCTAATCGCTGATATAATTAATCTTGTGAACGCAGAAAATAAACTGGAAACCATGCGCCACTCGGCCTCGCACGTCCTGGCCGAGGCCGTCCTATCACTATTTCCGGACGCCAAATTCGGCATCGGCCCGGCTATTGAAAACGGCTTTTACTACGATTTCGATTTGCCGCGCTCGCTGACCCCCGATGACCTGCCCGTTATCGAGGAAAAGATGGGCGAGATAATCAAAGCGGATTTGCCCTTCAGTCACCGGGAAATTACCAAGGCAGAAGCCAAAAAGCTATTCGCCTCCCAGCCTTACAAGCTCGAACTGATTGACGAAATCCCCGACGAAAAGTTAGGCGTTTACGAGCAGGGCAACTTTATAGACCTGTGCCGGGGGCCTCACGTCAACTCCACCGGCGAAATTAAAGCCTTCAAGCTGACCAACATCGCCGGGGCTTACTGGCGGGGCAAAGAACGCAACCCCATGCTGCAGAGAATCTACGGCACCGCCTTTAACAACCAAAAGGAACTCGATGCGCACCTGGCCACCATAGAAGAAGCCAAAAGGCGCGACCACCGCAAGCTGGGCAGGGAGCTGAACCTGTTCACCACATCCGACGAGATAGGCAGCGGACTTATTATTTACCTGCCCAAAGCAGGGCGCATCCGCGCCGTCATCGAGGAGTTCTGGAGGCAGGAGCACTTCGCCAACGGCTATGAAATCCTGTACACACCGCATATCGGCTTGAGCAAGCTCTGGGAAATCAGCGGCCACCTGGACTTCTACCGGCAGAAAATGTACTCGCCAATCGACATCGAGGGACAGGATTATTACCTCAAGCCGATGAACTGCCCCTTCCACATGTACGCCTATAAATCGCAGGTGCGCTCTTACCGCGATTTGCCCCTGCGCTGGGCGGAACTGGGCACCGTCTACCGCTACGAACGCAGCGGTGTCTTACTGGGCCTGATGCGTACCCGCGGCATGACCCAGGACGATGCCCATATAATCTGCACGCCGGAGCAGATGAACGACGAGATATCCGAGGTACTTCGCTTTTCGCTGTACATGTGGCGCGTCTTCGGCTTTAAAAACATCAAGGTCTACCTGTCCACACAACCCGAAAAGTCAATCGGCACCGAACAGATGTGGCAGGATGCGCAGGATGCCTTACGCAGAGTCATCGATGAGAACAAGCTCGAGTATGAGGTCGATGAGGGCGGCGGTGCCTTCTATGGCCCTAAAATCGACCTGAAAATCGAGGACGCCCTGGGACGGGAGTGGCAGATGACCACCATCCAGTTCGATTTCAACCTGCCGGAGCGTTTCGACCTGGTATATATCGGGGCGGACGGCCAGGAGCACCGACCCTACATGATACATCGCGCCCTGCTCGGCTCCTGGGAGCGCTTCTTCGGGCTACTGATTGAACATTATGCCGGCGCTTTCCCGGTGTGGCTGGCGCCGGTGCAGGTAAAGATAATTCCCGTAGCCGACCGCCACCTGGACCATGCCCGCAATCTTGAGAAAGAACTGAGAAGCCATGGCGTGCGGGTAGAGGTCGATGACCGTTCCGAAAGGATGAACCTTAAAATCAGGCAGGCGCAACTGGACAAGATACCCTACATGGTTATCATCGGTGACAAAGAGGTGGCCGACAACTCCGTTTCCGTCCGGCTCCGCAGCGGCGAGCAATTGCCTACCCAGCCCCTGTCCGACTTCCTGGAAATCCTGACCAAGGAAATCGCTGACAAAGTGTAAATTTGAAGGCGATACCGTTTTCTCAGGTTCAGGGAGTTGATTTCCACTACTGGAATATGGTATAGTTTTTGTTCGTAGGATACCTGTGGTTGGAGGAGGTTTAAAAGGACATAATTAAACAACTTCGTGTCAACGAGCGAATAATCGCCAGAGAGGTTCGCCTGGTTGGGGAGAAGGGGGAGCAGCTCGGAATTATGCCCTTGGTTCAGGCACGGGAGACGGCAAGAAAACATAACCTGGACCTCGTCGAGGTAGCGCCTACATCAGTGCCACCCGTCTGTCGCCTTCTTGACTATGGTAAGTTCAAGTACGAGCAGCAGAAGAAAGAGCAGCAGGCGAAGAAGGGACAGAAGGTCTCCTTATTGAGAGAGATTCGCCTGCGACCCAAGATAGGTATCCACGATTTTGAAGCCAAAGCCAGGAAGGCCAGGAAGCTGCTGGTTGACGGTGATAAAGTAAAAGTAACATTGATGTTCCGGGGGCGTGAAATAACGCATCCCGAACTGGGCTGGAAAATCTTACAGCGGATGGCGGAGACATTGAACGAAATCGCCTCGCTGGAGAGACAGCCGGTAATGGAGGGGCGACGGATGGATATCATCCTGGCCCCGGCCGGTTCCAAGCCCAAAGTAAAAGCAGAAGAAAAGGAAACCGAGAATGCCAAAACTCAAGACGCATAAAGGCGCCAAGAGCCGCTTCCACATTACGGGCAGCGGCAAGATAATGCGTGCCAAGGGGCCGAAAAGCCACCTTCGCACCAAGAAAGCCAAGCGCGTACGGCGCCAGTTCGACGAGATGATAGAATTGAACCCCCGTGACCGCAAGCGCATATCAAGGCTAATACCCTACGGGGTCAAATAGACGGGAGGAATACTTACTTGCCTAGAGTAAAAAGAGGAGTAACCTCACACCAGCGACATAAGAAGATACTATCCATGACCAAGGGCCACCGGGGCACCAAGCACCGGCTCATCAAGAGGGCCAACGAGTCCGTGCTAAAGTCGCTATCCTATGCCTATTTTCACCGGCGTGAGCGAAAAGGCGACATGAGGCGACTCTGGATTCTGCGCGTCAACGCCGCCTGCCGCGCCCGGGGAATCACCTACAGTAAGTTCATGGACGGATTAAAAAAGTCCGATATCGAAATAAACCGGAAGATGCTGGCCGATATGGCCGTCAGGGAGCCAGAAAACTTTAGCAGCCTGGTCACTCTCGCTGGAGGGAAAGGCCAGGACTAAAACACTCCGACTCCTAAAAAGTCTTCGCAACCAGTTCCCCTTCCCTTCACCAAAGGAAGGGGATATTTATAACAGGCGGAAAAATGTTAGAGAAGATAGACGAGATAAAAGCGGAAGCCCTGAAGCGGCTGGACGGTATTGACGATGCCAGAGACCTGGAGTCATGGCGCGTTCATTACCTGGGCAAGAAAAGCCCGCTGACCCGGATTCTGCGCAGCCTGTCGGCGTTGTCCATGAAAGAAAGAAAGGCCGTCGGGGCTGCCGCCAACCAGCTCAAATCTTTTCTGGAAAACAGCGCCGGCGAGAAAGGGCAGGCCCTCCGTGATGCCCGACTGACCTCAGAAGCAGCCAGGGAAACAATCGACATCAGCCTGCCGGGTCGACCCTACCCGGTCGGGCACCTGCACCCGATTACCCAGGCAATCGAAGAGATATGCGATATTTTCGTCTCCATGGGCTTTCAGGTCGCGGAAGGCCCCGACGTGGAGCTGGACTACTATAACTTCGAGGCATTGAACATACCTGCCGAACACCCCGCCCGCGACTCCATGTCGACGTTCTGGATTGATTCCGGTAAAGGCAAAAAACAACCGCTGCTGCGAACGCACGGCACGGCCATCAGCGCCAGGGTCGTCGAGAAGATGAACCCGCCCATCAGGACGATTGAGCCGGCCCGCGTCTACCGCTACGAGGCCACGGACGCCACCCACCTGAATATCTACCACAACATGGACGGCCTGGCCGTGGACAAAGGCATTACGATGGCGGACCTGAAAGGCGTCCTCTACGAGTTCGTCCGCCGCTACTTCGGTGAAAAGAGAAAAGTGCGTTTTCGTACCGATTACTTTCCGTTCGTCGAACCGGGCGCGGAAATCGCCATCGACTGCATCGTTTGCAAGGGCTCCGGCTGCCGACTCTGCGGGAACAGCGGCTGGATTGAGATACTGGGCTGCGGCATGACGCATCCCGAAGTACTGCGGCGGGGCGGCATCGACCCGGAAGAATACACCAGTTTTGCTTTCGGCATGGGACTGGAACGACTGCCCATGTTGCGCTACGGGATTGACGATATGCGGCTTTTTTACGGCAACGACCTCAGGTTTTTAAGGCAATTTTAGAGTAGAAATATGAAAGTACCGTTAAACTGGCTGAAAGACTATGTAGATGTTACCCTGCCCCCGGCCGAGCTGGCCGAGAAGCTGACAATGGCCGGGTTTGAGGTGTCAGAAATTATAACCACCGGCGGCAGCTGGGATAACATCATCATCGGGCAGATAACGGCGGTCGAGCCCCACCCCAATGCCGACCGCCTCCGCCTGGCCACGGTAAACCTGGGTACGGAAAAGGAGACCGTGGTCTGCGGCGCCCCCAACCTGAATACCGGCGATAAAATTGCCTTCGCCAGTGTCGGCGCCCGCCTGATAAATCCGTATAACGGTGAAGTTGAAGAGTTAAAAACAGCCAAGATTCGCGGCGTCGCTTCCAGCGGCATGATTTGCTCCGAGAAGGAGCTTGGCATATCCGACAGCCACGAAGGCATTATGGTCTTGGCAGCAGAGGCAGTTATCGGCACGCCGCTGGCCGACCACATGGGCGATACGGTTTTGGACATCGATGTCACCGCCAACCGGCCCGACTGCCTTTCGGTGGTCGGCATCGCCCACGAAGTCGCCGCCCTGAGCGGCCAGAAGATGCACATCCCGGAAATCAGCTATAAAGAAACTGACAGCCCGATAGATAAACAAATAACGATAGAAATTGCCGACCCCGACCTGTGCCCCAGGTACTCCGCCAGTCTCATCACCGGCATTAAAATAACCGAATCGCCCGCCTGGCTGCAGGAGCGACTCATCGCCTGCGACCAGCGCCCGATAAACAACATCGTCGATATCACCAACTATGTCATGCTGGAGTACGGGCAGCCCCTGCACTCGTTCGACTACAATAGACTCATAAATAAGAAAATAATCGTGCGCCGGGCCGCCGAAGGCGAGACCTTCTTTACGCTTGATGAAGTAGAACGCAAACTCACCCATGATATGCTGACCATCGCTGACGGAGAGGGGACGGTGGCCATCGCCGGAGTCATGGGCGGTCTCGATAGCGAAGTTACCGAAAGCACCACGTCTATCCTGCTGGAAGCCGCCAGCTTTAAAGCGGCCAGCATTCACTATACCAGCCACCACCTCGGCCTGACGAGCGAAGCCTCGATGCGGTTCGAGCGCGGTATCAGCGCCGGCCTGACCATACCCGCTCTGAAGCACGCCACG
>DAOVRI010000004.1 GCA_030628245.1 Dehalococcoidales bacterium | reverse complement strand
GCAGACCCACACTACTCAAGAGGCGATAAACCTTCTCAAGGATTATGTAGCAAAGAGTGCCAAGACACCACAAGTTTCTGTCAGGAATCTCTTGGACGATAATCCTCTAACCAGTATCGCCGGACGTGTTACCGCCAAACGCAGTATGGGGAAAATCGTGTTTGTAGACCTATGTGATGGATCCGGTAAAATTCAGCTACTCTTCGGCGACCAGCTAAACCCAACTCTAAGCGAGTTGCTCAAAGACATTGACATTGGCGATTTCATTGGGGCAAGCGGCCGACTGTTCCATACCAAAACACAAGAACCCACCGTTGCCGTTTATGAATTCACCCTGCTGTCCAAGTCGCTCCAGCCCCTGCCCGAGAAGTGGCACGGACTGAGCGATACCGACAAACGGTACCGCCAGCGCTACGTCGACCTTATCGCCAATAACGAAGTCAAAGAAGTCTTCAAAGTGCGCAGTCGGGTCATTGCCGCCATCAGGCAGTTCCTCGACAGACGCGGCTTCATCGAGGTGGAAACACCGGTGCTGCATTCGTCCGCCGGGGGCGCCCTGGCCACACCATTCATCACCCACCACAATACGCTCGACCAGGACTTCTACCTGCGTATCGCCCTGGAGCTTCACCTCAAGCGACTCATCGTCGGCGGGTTTGACAGGGTCTACGAGATAGGACGCATCTTCCGCAACGAAGGCATCTCCACGACACATTCCCCCGAGTTCACCATGCTGGAAAGCTACGAAGCCTATGCCGACTACACCGACGTTATGGAGATGCTGGAGGAGATGATACCGTGGGTCTGCCGGCAGGTCCTGGGCACTCTGGAATTCCAGTACAGCGATAATGCCATAAATTTAAAATCGCCCTGGCGACGCATCACCCTGCGCGATGCCGTCAGGGAGTACAGCGGCATCGACTACGTCAAGTACCCCACCGCCAGCGGACTGCGGGAAAAGATACGCTCGCTGAACATGGAGGCCGACCCCGATAAAAACTGGGCCAGGCTGGTCGACGAGCTTCTCAAGACATGCGTCAGACCCAAATTAATCCAGCCCACCATCGTCTATGACTACCCCGCTTCCACGTCGCCGCTGGCCAAGCACAAGCCCGGCAAAGAACGGGTGGTGGAGCGCTTTCAGGCAGTCGCCGGCGGACTGGAAATTGCCAACGCCTACAGCGAGCTTAACGACCCCATCGAGCAAAGGGAACGCTTCGAGGAGCAGATGAAGGACCGCCACGGAGATAAAGAAGAACAGTGGTCTATCGACGAGGACTACCTGACGGCCTTGGAGTACGGTATGCCGCCCGCCGGCGGCCTCGGCGTGGGCATCGACCGCCTGGTCATGCTCCTCACCAACCAGCAGTCAATAAGAGAGGTGATACTCTTCCCGCAGTTAAGGGAGAAACCGTAAAGGAGAGTCCAAGAGGGGCGAAGCCCCTCTTCCCAAACACCTCCCCCTCTCCTTGATAGGAGAGGGGGTTCACCCTGAAGGGATTAAGGGGGTGAGGTAGATTTATTATGCTCGATATCAAATATATTCGTGAAAATCCTGAAATCGTAAGACAGGCGATAGAGAATCGCCACGATAGCGCCCCCGTGGATGAAATCCTGCGACTTGACACGCAGCGCCGGCAGAAAGTAGGCGAACTGGACAGCCTGCGGCAAAAGCGAAATATCATCTCACACCCTACAAATCAAAAACAGGCACTTGAATTATTAAATACTCCAAAGAAATCCAACGAATTGCCTGTTTTAGATTTTCTAACTCCAGAAGAACGCATCAAGGAAGCAGCTCGCGAAATCCGCGCCGAGATACAGAACCTTGAAGAAGAGGCCAGGCGCCTCGACGAGCAACTTGAGGAGCTTCTTTTACAGGTACCCAATATCCCCCAGCCCGATGTCCCCCTCGGCAGGGACGATAGCGATAACGTGGAGATTCGCACCTGGGGAGAGCCGAGGAAGCTCACCTTCGAGGCTGTTCCCCACTGGAAACTGGGAGAAGACCTGGACATCATCGACTTCGAGCGCGGCGTTAAGATATCCGGCAGCCGTTTCTACGTGCTCAAGGGACCGGGCGCCCGCCTCCAGAGAGCCCTTATCACCTTCATGCTCGACCTTCATACCAACGAGCACGGCTACCGAGAGATATACCCCCCCTATATGGTCAAGAAGGAGTGCATGGTCGGTTCCGGCCAGCTACCCAAGTTCGCCGATAACATCTATCACGACGTCGAGGACGACCTCTGGTTCGTGGGCACCGCCGAGATACCCCTGACCAACCTGCACCGGGACGAGATAATTCCCCCGGGAATGCTGCCTTTCCACTATGTCGGCTACACCGCCTGTTTCCGCCGCGAAAAGATGTCCGCCGGCAAGGACACGCGCGGTATCAAGCGCGGTCACCAGTTCGATAAAGTGGAGCTTTACAAGTTCACCGAGCCGGAGACTTCCAACGACGAGCTGGAGAAGCTGACACATGACGCCGAGGAAGTCTGCCAGAAGCTGGGACTGCCCTACCGTATCCGCCAGCTCTGCACCGGCGACCTCGGTTTTGCCTCCACCCGGTCCTATGATATTGATGTCTGGTCGCCCGGCTGCCAGGAGTGGCTGGAGGTCAGCTCATGTTCTAACTGCGGCGATTTTCAGTCGCGGCGGGCCAATGTCCGCTACCGCCCCACCCCGGATGCCCGACCCCAGTTCGTGCACACCCTAAACGGCTCCGGCCTGGCCCTGCCCAGGGTGATGATTGCCGTCATGGAGAACTACCAGCAGGCCGACGGCACCATTGTCGTGCCGGAAGTACTGCAAAAATACATGGGCGCCAAGGTGATAAAGTAGGACAGGGCTTAATTCTTATCAACAATCCGCCTGAGAATAAATAAGGTACTGTTGTAGCACTTGACACATCAGGCTTTTTACTATATTATACCTACAAATCTAATATACCTAGAAATGCTAGGTGCGTAGTAAAGGAGGGATTCTAAAATGCGTGCGATTGCAGTCATCGTGGTAATTCTCGGGTTAGCCAGCTTTGTCCTGGGGATACTCTTCATCACACAGGCCGCCTCCGCGGAGCAGGAAGTCGCCGACTCCATAGCGCCCCTGCCACTGGATCAATTAGATGCCACATACGATGGGGTTACAGCCAAATATAACCAGATGAAAGCGGCAGGCGCTCCACCAAGTGTCGATTTCAATTACCTGTACGGAAATAAGGTAGGACTGGGACTGGCCAGGTCAAATATCGGTACGGCCAACTTTGTCAGGACCACCGGAATCATCAACATAATCCTGGGTCTGGGCCTGGTACTGGCCGGTTTGGGTTTGCTCAGGAAAGCCTCAAGCTAGTATAAGCCCCCACCAGCCGCAAAAAGAATTTTAAACCGCTTCTTAACGCCTCATAGATATGGCGAGGCTCATAACCTCGGCGCCGTCTATCGGTGAATAAGGGTTATGAGCCTCATCTGTATTGATGGAGATTTCCCCGGCATACCTGTATAATAATCCACAGGCACTCCTACTCCGTAATGTTGCAGAACCGTTAGAATCAGGAGACTATCTACGGAAACGAAAGAGTATGAGGTGGTTATTAAGCTGGTCGGCAACCAGAACCCCTGCCACTCCGGCCATAAGTAATCGTCGTTACCAGTAGCAACCGCCGTAAAAAGCCTAGCTCAAATTCAGTGTCAACCCAGAATCAATATGGGTGTCAGCCTAGTGTTCACACGTAACATTCGTAAGCTACATTAGTATTGTAGGAAGCGCTTTCTTTGTACCTATTCCTTCAATCCGACAAAAGATATGGGGTATCGACGTGGCAATAGAAAACGCCGTTGAGACTAATGTAGTAGTATCAGAACCACTGCAGGAGTCTAATGGATACTGCTCGGAGTGCGGCAGCACTACCTCCTTTATGGTCGATAAAAAATTCGGCTACTACAAATATTGCCCGAACTGTGGCAATATCCACTATCTCGGCAGGAGATTCTTGAGGTTCGACCGGCAGTCCCGCCAGTGGAAATAGGCACTTAAATACCATGCCCGGATATCTCTCATCCGGTTATTATGCCTGTCCACATCCAAAAAACTTCACCGATACCCGATAACGCGCGAGGTATTTTACCCGCCCCTCCGTAGCATTTTCCCATGCTTCACGCTATAATAGTCTATGGTCGCTTTAACCTCGGAGGGGTGTCCGAGCGGCCGATGGTGACGGTCTTGAAAACCGTTGTTCCCGCAAGGGGACCGTGGGTTCGAATCCCACCCCCTCCGCCAGCCTACGCCGAGGCTTCGGCTGGCAAGCCAGATTTGATTATTTGGTACGTATATAAACTAAATTGAGAAGGGCTTTATTAAAGCAAGAATTCCTTTAGCCATCGAAGCTTTAGCGTAGATGGCCACCCCCTCCGCCACCCTACGCCGAGGCTTCGGCTGGCAAGCCAGATAGAACATAAGGCTACGGCTGGCAAGCCAGATATAACATAGATATCTATTCCCACCCTAACCGCCCAGTATCATATAATGCTTATCCCGCCAGTTTTACCCCACCACCTCTTAATCCCCCTTAATCCTCACCTCGTTCAACATCACAAACCCCATGGGGTTAAGCTCGTAGCCTTCCACGTAGGGCTTTACCAGGATATAGTTCTGCCCGAACCACAGCGGCAGGCAGGCGGCATCGTCCACCAGCATCTGCTCCACCTGCCGGTACAGCTCCAGGCTCAGCTCGCTATCCAGCTCCACTCCCGCCTTATCCAGTAAGGCATCCACCTCCGGATTGGAATACTCGGCAAAGTTATTCTCGGCGCCGGTATGTAACAGCACGTCCAGGAAGTTCTGCGGGTGGGGATAATCGGCCACCCAGCCCAGGTCGAACATCTCGTTCTTCTCTTCTTTGAGATAATAGAGGTATCTATCCGGCTCCATCTGGCGCACCGTTACCTCCACCCCCAGGTTCTCACGCCACTGGCTGATGATAGCCTCCAGGGAGGAAGGTATCAGCCCGCCGTAGCCAGAGGTGGTCAACGTGATGGGCGGCAAATGGGAGGCTTCGCCGTATTCGGAAAGGGCCAGCCACTCTTTAGCTTTGTCGACATCGTAGTCCAGCCCGACCAGCTCCTCATTGTAACCGGGAATACCAGGAGGCAGGATGCCGTCGGCGCGCTGCACCAGGTCCCGGAACACCAGCGAAACTATCTTATCTTTATCGACAGCCTGACTGAAAGCCCGGCGGACATTCACATCGTCGAAGGGCGGCCGCGTCGTGTTAAAACCTATCCAGCTGAAGCTCAACTCGGGCGTTACCTGCAGCTCCTGATGGAAAGGGCCGGTCGTATCGGTAACCCGGTCGATATAGGTCACGGAAACGCCGGTGACATCTATTTCCCCGGTCTCATACATATTCATAGGCACGCCGCTCCACAACTGGAACTCGACGCGCTCGATGCCGGCCACCTGCCCGTGATACCTTTCGTTCCTCTCCAGGACGAGCAGATTATTCTCCTGCCACTCCTTGAGCTTAAAAGGCCCGGTGCCGTTCGGCTTACGCCACCATTCTCCACCCCTGGCCACGTTGGCCTCATCCACGACATAGGCGGTAGTATAGGTCAGCTTGGACAGGAAATAGGACTTGGGAGCATCTATGGTGACTTCCAGGACGTAATCATCAACGACTTTCACGCCGCTGATTTCCCCGGCCTTCCCCGCCAGGACATCCCTTACCCCGATAATATCACCGAGATAAGCCCCCGCCACACGCGAGCCGGTCGCCGGGTTGCAGGCACGCTCCCAGGAGTACTTGAAGTCGGCGGCGGTGACCCCGCGCCCGTCATGAAATACGACATCTTTGCGCAGGTAGAACGTATACGTCCGGCCGTCCCTGCCAACCTCCCACCTCTCGGCGATATCCGGCGCCGGTTCCAGGTTATCATCGAGTCGCACCAGCCCGCCGTAAATCTGCGCGATGTATTCGTGGGAGGTCATCTCTGCGGAGACCGCCGGGTCGAGCGTATAGGGGTCGATTCCGTACAGATTAAGGACGCCGCTCCCAGGAACGTCAGGAGTGGCCTGTGGCGTGGTCTGCGGTTCCTGGCAGCCTGCCAGCGGCAGGCCGAACAGTAACACGATTGATAGAAATATAAATAAGACTCTTTTCATGGTTTGGCTCTTAAGCATTCTCCAGGGACAATATAACACAAAGTCGTTTACCGTGCACGAGATACACGCCACGACCAGATAGAGAAGGGTCAGAAAACCATCGACCAGATGCGGTAAAGAGTCATTCACGATGAAAAGTTGACAATTGTCACATTATGTGTTATTTTATTGTCTGATGACATTATTTAAAGGGGGGACAAAATGCTGCCCAGCGAAATGATAATACTAATGGCTACTGTCGTTAATACCAAAACAGGCAATAAATTACTGACCCGCCCGATGGACGTTACCAGTGAATATATCGGCTATCTCTACAACTCCCTGGTGAATCGTGGTTATCTGAAGCGACGCAGCTCGACAGGCTATCAGCTTACCCCGATGGGACGGGAGGCTATTTTCGACTTTATGAGAAAGAACAAGACCAGGTCTAAAGATGTAGTCAGGAGATTGGAACTGCTGGGTATCGAGATAAGCCCAGGGCAGGAACAAAAAATAGAAAATATGGGGAAGGCAGCCATTAAGGTCAGGTAATCGCTTATTGCCTTTCCCCACCACCTTCCGGCACACAGGGAGAATGCTGGCCTGTGTGACCTCCTTTATTATAGTGAGCTATGCATTCAATTCCGGGAATGCATAGCTCACATTTTTGTATACATTTGAAATGAAAGGAATCTTCAACATATAATCATTAAAGATAAATATAAAGTTAAGGAGAAGAAGCATGGTTTCAGAGAAGTATGCCAAGTATTACAAGAGCAAACCCGTTGCAGATTTCACCAAGCTATATCCGGAGCTCACCGCCCCCTCTTTTCATATCTGGGGCAAGGAATGGGACTCCGGCTACAGGATGGACTGGTTTTGCGTTACGGAACCTTTCCTGATGATAAACGAACCCCACACCCACGATTTCGACCAGTTCCTGGCCTTCCAGAACGCCGATGCCACCAGAGTGAATGAATTCGATGCTGAAGTCTGGCTTTACGTGGGCCCCGAGGGCGAGCAGGAAAAGTTCGTAATCACCGAAACGTGTTTCGTATACATCCCGGCCGGCATGGTCCATACCCCGCTGGAGTTCAAGATAATCCGCAAACCCATCGTCTTCATGGATATTGCGCTGGCGGCCCAGTACGTACGCAAGCCGGAAGATGAATCAAAACCGATAATGAAGGCATAACACCAGCGGATAAATTGCCTTAAGGACGCGAGCGGCGGTCACTTCGGCGGCGGGAAGAGCGTATTAGAACAGCCCCTCTCTCTTCAGGCTGTTGTAGCTCTCCCCCCCGACGATGATATGGTCGAGGACATCTATGCCTACAATCTCCCCTACCTCGGCCAGTCGTTTGGTCAACCGTATGTCGTCTTCCGAGGCCTCGGTATCCCCGGAAGGGTGGTTGTGGACAAAGATTACCGCGGCGGCACTGGCGGATATCGCCTCTTTGAATACCTCCCTGGGGTGAACGATACTGCTGTCCAGGCTGCCGACCGATATTTCCGCCACCCTTATCAACTGGTTCCTGGTATCGAGCAGTAACGCCAGAAAATACTCTTTCTTCTTATCCTTCAGCCTCCCCCGTACCAGCCCGGCCACGTCTTCGGGAGTTTTTACCACAGCCTTTCCGGTCGATTCTGAATATCCCTCTACCCGGCTGGCCAGTTCCACGGCCGCCTGTATCTGGGCGGCCTTGGCGATGCCGATGCCCCGCACCTGGGACAGTTCCTCGAGCGAGGCCCCGGTAATCCCCTTGAGCCCCCCGAACTGGCTGAGCAGCCTCTGGGCAGTCACCATCACCGACTCCCCGGCGATGCCCCTCCCCAGTATTAGCGCCAGTATTTCCTGAGCGGACAGGGCGTCCACCCCGAGCCTCTGTAATCTCTCCCTCGGCCTGTCGGCCACGGGTAAATCATGAATGGTCATCGAATCGTATTTAACGTTACGTGGCTTTTCCATGCCGACCCAGTCTAGCACTTAGCCCATAAACATGGCAAGCTATTCGGGGTGATTTCTCTGTTTCCATTTAATGACGGCTTTGCCTCACCCAAGACACCCAGTATCATCTACAGCTTATCCCGCAGCTTTACCCCCCAACCCCCATACCTGTCATTGCGAGGAGCGCCCTGCTCGCCGAACAAGCCCGCCTTCCAAAGCTCTGGAGGAGCGGCGGACAGGTTCTTTGGCAGGCGAGAGCGACGAAGCAATCTCATCCCACCAACCCCCACAGGGGAGTGCGCAGCGAGAGGGGGGAGAGGTATAGCCATACCCTTAATCCCACATAGAAAAGCTTTTAAAGAAATGACTACTTTACTATCCAAAAGTCCTGAGGGCAGATACTGGGTAATAACCACCAGTTAATTTGAAAGTGCGTTATTACCAGAATAAGGGTTGACAGTATTCAAAAAAAACCTGCCAGCGAATATCATCAGAAGTAGGTTTACAGGGGAATGATTTATCAACCAACTATTCCCTGATAAAAGGAGAAAAATGCTCTGTTTAGTCCGGCCTAAAGCGTGTAAAAGATGCGGTGGCGACCTCTCGCTGGAATGCGATATCTACGGCGTCTATATCGAATGTATCCAGTGCGGCGCTACCTGGAACCGTAAAGACGTAACGCTCCCCAAAATTCAGGATGCCGTAAAAGCGGTAAAAGCCAGACCGACAGCGACTACCGGGCACCAGAGCCGACCTTAAGGGACCGCGACGGTCTCTAAAGAAGCCCTCCACAGGGTATTCAACCCATCCATATCGAATCCGTAGACTTTCTCCAGAGCCTCGTCATATCCGCTGCCCTCTTTGAAGGTATTGAGCAGTTCAAACATCTTGTCCCGCCCGTAATTATCGATGAGATACTCCACCAGCCTATAGCTCTCGGCGTAAGCCAGGAGAGACTCTTCGGCATAGGCGGAAAACGGACTGGCCAGGCTGCGCACCGAGATAAGAGTATTATCGTTCCGGGCTGCAGCCAGAGCATTGGTAAAACTGGATGTCAGTTCACCCTCGGACGTCATCGCCAGACCCTCGTCGAGCCAGGTGGGCAAATCGCTATAAGGATTAAAGGTAACCTGGTGTATCACCAGATGCGTCAACTCGTGGGCAATCACCCGTTTGCCCCAGTCCACATCGCGCAGATTAGGCTCAATGCCGATGGCGATAATGCCGTAACGGGTAAAAGCAACACCCCCTGTCCACTCCTGGGGATAAATCATGGAACCCCTCAGGTCCGCAGAATTGGCATAAATGTAAAAACGTACCGGGTTTTCCAGCTCGGCACCGGTATCCTCCGCCAGACGTGACAGCGCTGTCTGGGCCGCTGCCATGAGCTCTTCCGCGAAGGCATCACTACCATGGTACCAGAAAAGCGCAACGTCACCCTCGGTAATACGCCGCCAGTCGTAGCGATTGTCTTCTATTTGAATCCTGGCCGGCGTGGTTCGTACTTCTTTCCCGCCGGCATCGGTTACCTGCCACCAGTAGTCCACGCTCGACCCCGGCGGCAAACCGCCCGTTTTCCTCATGTCCCAGACCCATTGCGTCGTCACAATTTTTAACGGCTCAAACCCTACATATATCTCGCTGTATATCTGCGCATGCTCCATACGCTGGACTACATAGCACAGGCGGATATCGGTAATGGTGACATCACTCTCGGCAGACAGGTTGAAGATGAGCCTCATAGGGAAGTCCATCTCCGCCGAGCTATCCGTTACCGCCAACCCGCTATCGGCCGATACCGTGACGGGGCTGAATAGCCCGAACAACAAACAGATGAATAAGACTAACAACGAAATTTTCTTAATCATTCATCCTTCCCCATTGAAGAGCGTAAATAAGCATCGATAAAGCCGTCCAGTTCCCCACCCAGCACGGCTTCGGTATTACTCGTCTCATAGTCGGTACGATGGTCTTTCACCATTCGGTACGGGTGCAGGACATAGCTCCTGATTTGATTGCCCCACCCCGCCTCTATCCTCTTTCCCTTTAGTTTAGCCTTCTCTTCCTCCCTCTTTTCCAGTTCCTGCTCCAGAAGCCGCGCCCGGAGTATCTTGAGGGCAAACTCCTTGTTCATATGCTGGGAACGCTCGCTCTGGCAGGTCACCACCAGCCCGGTCGGCAGGTGCGTTACCCGCACGGCGCTGCTGGTTTTCTGCATGTGCTGGCCGCCAGGCCCGCTGGAACGGAACGTGTCAATCTTTAATTCATCGGGGGCAATATCAAGGTCGATATCCTCCTCGGCTTCGGGCATCACCTCCACCAGGACGAACGAGGTATGCCGGGCGTGGTCGGCATCGAACGGCGAGAGACGCACCAGACGATGGACGCCGTGCTCCGACTTCAAATAGCCGAAAGCGTATTCGCCGTTTACCGCGATGACCGCGCTCTTTACCCCCGCCTCATCCCCCGGCGAAGTGTCCAGTATATCCGTCTTAAAGCCACGGCGTTCCGCCCAGCGCAGGTACATCCTCATCAGTATCTCCGCCCAGTCCTGCGACTCGGTGCCCCCGGCGCCGGCATGGATGGCCAGAATGGCATTCCGGGCATCGTACTCCCCGCTGAAAGCCAGCTGGAACTCCAGCTCATCGAGATGAGAAGCCATCTCGTCCAGCTCTTTTTCAATCTCCGCCTGGAGCGACTCGTCTTCCTCCGACAACCCTATCAGTTCAGCGATATCGGCCAGCCTATTTTGAAGTCCCCGCCACCGCTGCACCACCCGGCTCTTTTCCGCCAGCTGGCGCATGACACTCTGGGCATTAGCCTGGTCGAGCCAGAAATCGGGCCTAGCGGACTGTTTCTCCAGTTCGGCGATTTCTTTTTCTTTACCGGCTACGTCAAAGATGCTCCAGGGCCAGGGATACTCTGGCCTGTAAATCTTTTAACTTGTTCTCTAATTCCTGCATATGTCCTCACCATAATTCTTTTAACCGGAATGTTTTCCTGACATTATTATAGCTGAAGTACCTTACTATAAAATAATATCCATAATGCCGCCAGCACCAGTGAAATTACCATGCCTGATAGTAATTTGATGTTTCTCCGTGTAACGGCATTATATATGGAGACGCAAATCAAACCTCCAAACCCCCACAAAGGTATCCCTTCCAGACTCGTATGGTGCAGCCAAGAATCATGATATACCCAGGGAGCACCACCAACCGCATCCCAGTAAGTGCCGTAACCCCATTCCAGACCGGTACCAACGAGGCAAAAGATAATATATAAAATTACAACCTCAATAGCAGTGGCCAGTTTCTTTGTCCGCTTGTCTCCGCTCTCACCTGCTTCCATCATTCTACCTCTAAAGTCTTCCTGAATAGCCGGCTTCAGCTGATGGCAGCTTTTCCGACTTCAGATGACCCCCCGCCGCCTGGTGGGCCAGCCTCGTCGGCTCCGGCAGGCGGTAGCCCCGGCAGCATCCCAGCACCCGGCTAATCGCCGCCGGTAAATCGACCTTGTGCCCGATGGATACATACACCGGCTTTACGCCCGTCCGGGTGCGCACGACCACCCCGATAACCTCCCTGTTATCCCAAAGCTCGGCGTAGCTGCCCTGTTCGTTACCCGGCTCTTCGTGGCTGCCGCACAGGCGCGACTTGGCGCAGCCGATGGTCGGTATATCCAGGAAAAGCCCCAGGTGTGAGGCCAGTCCCAGTCGCCGCGGGTGGGCTATCCCCTGCCCGTCCACCAGCATAAGGTCGGGCGTAACCTTAAGCTCTTCACAGGCCGCCAGTATCAGCGGCGCCTCCCGGAACGACAGCAGACCCGGTATGTAAGGTAGCTCAATCCGGTCGGTCACCACCTTTGTTTCTACTATCTCCAGCCCGGGATAGCCCAGGACAACCACCGCCGCCGTGCCTGTCTTCGCCCACCTGTTGACCGAGATATCGACGCCCGCTATCAAACGCGGACTGGTAATACTGCCGGTACGGGATACCTCCCCCGCCAGCTCCTTCTGAATTTCCCTGGCTTCTGACGTGCTTACCCGCCAGTCGTGCCGCCGGATAACCTTCATACCTTGATTATAGACGCAGCGCCGAGCTATTGGCAACCCGTTTTTAGCAATTCCCTCCATTGCCATTGACAGCCATATGGTTATAGTGCATAATATGGGACGTATAAGATTTTATAAAAAGAAGGCAGGTATAAATTGCTCAGAATCAGACTAAGGCGCGTTGGAGCCAAGAAAAAGCCCAGTTACCGACTGGTAGTCGCTGACGTACGGGCACCCCGCGACGGGGCATTCGTTGAAATTATCGGTCACTTCGACCCCATGACCGACCCGGAGACAATAGTTATCCAGGAGGAGAGAGCACTGCACTGGCTAAGTCAGGGCGCTAAACCATCAGATACCACTGCCAGACTACTAGGTAAGGCAGGTATTCTGGAAAAGTTCAAACCAGTCAAGGAGAAATCATGAAAGACCTAGTGGAGTACATCGCCAAGTCCATCGTCAATGAACCCGATGCAGTGAATATCGAAGAGGAGACCAATGATGAGGGCATCACGCTGAAGCTGACCGTTGCCGACGACGACAAAGGAAGAATCATCGGCAAGCAGGGTCAGATTGCCCAGGCAATGCGCACCTTGCTCAGGGTAAAGGCAGCCAAAGCTCAGACCAGAGTCAGACTCGAAATTATGTAATATAATCCCCGACCACTACTACTTCTCCGGAGATGGAGAGCCATAGCTCTCCCCCTCTATAACTTGTGCCTCTCAATCGCGAGATGCCCAGAAGTTTAATATAATTCTGCGGAAAATGGAGCACAGTCAGGACAACCCTCTGCCCGGAGGACAATTCTATCACCATCAGCTTATCGGGCTTCAGGTCAGGACAATCCGGGGTGAATATATCGGCGATATTACCGATATTCTCACCGGGAAGAGCAACGATAACTATATCGTCCGGGGCCCCACGGGAGAAATACTCATACCCGCCATCGAGGATGTCGTCCAGTCTATCGACCTCGACGCCGGCATCGTAACCATCGAAGCTATTGAAGGGCTGCTGGACCTCAACGTAAAAAAGCCGCCGAAATAATCGGCGGCTCATGATAACCGGGACTCCCGTAATTACAGCTTCCGCCGCCTCTTTATCTTCTCCGCCACCGTCAGCCTCGCCATAGCCCGCCTTAATGCCGCCTCTACCATGGCAGTATCTATCTCGGCAGGCTTTCCCATCAGTCTCTGCTCTGCCCTCTTCTTGGCCGCCTCGGCGCGGTCTACGTCGATTTCCCCGGCTCTCTCAGCGCTATCCGCCAGAACGATAACCCGGTCGGGGCGCACCTCCAAAAAGCCGCCGGAGATAGCCAGGGTATCTTCCTCCGCACCCCTCCTCACCACCAGCTCGCCCGCCTGTAAAATGGTCATCAGGGGGGCGTGGTGCGGCAGTATGCCCAGCTGCCCTTCAACACCGGGGGCGATGACCACATCAACGTCCTCGGAATAGACGACGCGCTCGGCGGTAACAATATCGAGTTTCAAACTAGACATTAGCCTCGGCTCCCATGCTCTTGGCGGCCTCCACCACCTCCTCGATACCACCCACCATATAGAACGCCTGCTCCGGAAGGTCATCGTATTTACCTTCGAGAATTTCGGCGAACCCGCGCACCGTATCCTCAACCTTGACATACTTACCCGGTCGTCCGGTAAAGACTTCCGTCACGAACATCGGCTGCGACAGGAATCTCTGGATGCGGCGTGCCCTGGTAACGGAAAGCTTGTCCTCTTCGCTGAGTTCCTCGATACCCAGGATGGCGATGATATCCTGGAGGTCCTTGTAACGCTGCAATACCCGCTGCACCTCTCGGGCGACGCGGTAGTGCTCCTCACCGACGACATTGGGGTCGAGTATGCGGGAGGTAGATGTCAGCGGGTCGACGGCCGGATACAGGCCCTGCTCGGCGATAGACCTCTCCAGGGCCACCACGGCGTCGAGGTGCCCGAAGGTGGTCACCACGCCGGGGTCGGTATAGTCGTCGGCAGGCACGTAGATAGCCTGGAAGGAAGTAATCGAGCCCTTCTTGGTGGAGGCAATCCTCTCCTGCAGCTCGCCCATTTCCGTAGCCAGCGTCGGCTGGTAACCCACCGCCGAGGGCATCCGCCCCAGCAAAGCCGATACCTCCATGCCGGCCAGCGTATAACGGTAGATATTATCGATAAACAGCAGTACGTCCTGACCCTCTTCATCGCGGAAGAACTCCGCCATGGTCAGTCCGGTCAACCCTACTCTCAAGCGCACGCCGGGCGGCTCGTTCATCTGCCCGAAGACCATCACCGTCTTGTCAATCACGCCCGATTCCTTCATTTCGTTCCACAGGTCGTTGCCCTCGCGGGAGCGTTCCCCGATACCGGTAAAGACGGAAAAGCCGCCGTGCACCGAGGCGATGTTGCGGATAAGCTCCATGATGATAACCGTCTTCCCGACTCCCGCCCCACCGTAAGCGCCGATCTTACCGCCCTTGGTAAACGGCGTTATCAGGTCGACCACCTTGAGTCCCGTCTCCAGCACCTGGGTGCTGGTCTCCTGTTCTTCAAAGGAAGGCGCCAGCCGGTGTATCGGCCACTGGTCGTCGGCCTTGACATCGCCGAGGTTATCCAGGGGAGTACCCATCACGTCGAAGAGCCGACCCAGGGTAGCCCTTCCCACCGGCACCTTCAGGGCCGCGCCGGTATCGATAGCCTCGGCGCCGCGCTCCAGTCCGTCGGTCGGCGAAAGCGCCAGGCACCGCACCCAGTTGTTCCCCAGGTGGTCCTGCACTTCGAGCACAATCTTGCCGCCGCCGGAATCAATTTCGATAGCGTTAAAAAGCGCGGGCAGCTCGTCGGGAGGAAACTCGACATCCACCACCGTCCCTATCACCTGAGCTACTTTTCCCTTAGCCATAACAACCTCACAAATTTTCAGTTTTTCTATTTACTTATTCCAGGGCCGCCACGCCTCCGGTAATATCCAGAAGCTCCTTGGTAATGGCCTCCTGGCGTGCTTTGTTATACAGCAGAGTCAGGTCGCCGATAAGCTCGCTGGCGCTATCGGTAGCGTTTCTCATCGCCACCATCCTGGCCGACTGCTCGCTGGCGATAGCTTCCAGGACAGCGTGGTAAATCTCCATCTCCACGAAGCGGGGCAGCAGCCCACCCAGCACCACCTCTGCCCCGGGCTCATAGATATAATCGACATTCTCCCCCCGGGGTATCACCGCCGGCTCCACGGGCAGCAGCTGCTTCATGACCGGCTTCTGAACCATGGTGGAAATAAACTGGGCGTAAGATATGTAGACCATATCTATCACCCTGTTGGAGTAGTCATCGATAACGATATGGGATATCGGAATTGTGTCCAGGAAAGCGGGCTGGTCGCCCATCTGGATGAATTCGGCGGTCATATCGCTGCCGGAGCGTACCGCAAAGTCGCGCCCCTTGCGTCCCACGGCGACAACCCTGACCGGGTTTTCCTGCTCCAGGATAAAACTGCCCAGACGGCGGTTCAGGTTGGCATTAAGTCCGCCGCACAGACCGCGGTCGGGGGTGATGTGCACCACGGCTATTTTCTCCACCGGTCGCCGCTGTAACAACGGGTGCTGCAATCCGATATCCGGCAGGGCCGCCAGGTCGGCGATGACCTGCTCTATCTTCTCGGAATAGGGCCGCCCCGCCAGCCCCCGCTCCTGCGCCTTACGCATCTTGGAGGCGGCAATCATCTCCATAGCCCGCGTAATCTTGGCGATGTTCTGGACACCCTTTATCCGGCGTTTTACTTTACGAATATCAGGCAATTTCTAACCTCATCATATTATTATCTTACAACCCTCTTAAACTCCCGCGCTAAACCCCTGTTTGAACTCTTCGATGGCTTTTTTAAGAGTCGCTTCACTCTGCTCGCTGAGTTCTTTCGTTTCGGCGACGGTCTTGCTTAAATCGGCATAATTGGTTTCCATGAAGCCGTGGAAGTCCGCCTCGAAAGCGGTAACCTTATCCATCGGTATATCGTCCATATATCCGTTAATCACGGCGTAGAGAATCATGACCTGCTTTTCCAGGACCACCGGCACGAACTGGGACTGCTTCAAGACCTCCTGGATGCGCTGGCCTCGTTCCAGCTGCCCCCGGGTGGCTTTATCGAGCTCGGCGGTGCCGAACTGGGCGAAGGCCGCCACCTCGCGGTACTGGCCCATGTCCAGCTTGAGTCGGCCGGCCACCTGTTTCATCGCCGGGGTCTGGGCCTTGCTGCCGACACGGGATACCGAGATACCCACGTTCAGGGCGGGCTTGATACCGGCGTTAAATAAGTCCGACTCCAGATAAAGCTGGCCGTCGGTAATGGAAATAACGTTAGTCGGGATATAGGCGGAGACGTCGCCCGCCTGCGTCTCGATGATGGGCAGGGCCGTCAGCGAGCCGCCGCCGTATTCTTTGGCATATTTAGCCGCCCGCTCAAGGAGCCGACTGTGCAGGTAAAAAACATCGCCCGGATATGCCTCCCGGCCCGGAGGTCGGCGCAGCAGCAGGGAAAGCTGCCGGTAGGCCCAGGCGTGCTTGGAAAGGTCGTCATAGATAATCAGCACGTCCTTGCCCTGCTCCATGAACTCCTCGCCCATGGCACAGCCGGCATAGGGGGCCAGGTACTGCAGAGCCACGGAATCGGAGGCACTGGCCGTAACGACGATGGTATGCTCCATGGCACCGTACTGGGTCAGCGTGGCCACTACCCGCGCCACCCGGGATACCTTCTGGCCGATAGCGACGTAGATACAGATTAAGTCGCCACCCTTCTGGTTGACGATGGCGTCGAGGGCGATGGCCGTCTTGCCGGTAGAGCGGTCACCGATGATAAGCTCCCGCTGTCCGCGGCCGATAGGGAACATACTATCCACGGCCTTGATGCCGGTCTGCACCGGCGTATCCACCGAGGCGCGTAGCACCACGTTGGGCGCCACCCGCTCAACCGGCCTCATCTTGTCCGTCTTGATGGCGCCCTTGCCGTCCACGGGACGCCCCAGCGGGTCGACGACGCGTCCAATCATCGCCTCACCCACGGGGACCTCGGCGATGCGACCGGTACACTTTACCTCGTCGCCTTCCTTAATCTGCGTATAGTCCCCCAAGACGACGGCGGACACGCTGTCCTCTTCCAGGTTCAGGGCAATGCCGACGATATCATTAGGAAATTGAAGCAGCTCATTGTACTTGGCCGAGGCCAGTCCGTGAATCCTGGCGATGCCGTCACCGACCTCTATCACCGTGCCGACATCCACCATGGTTACGGCCGTGCCGAACTGCTCAATTTGCTGTTTTATAATGGATACTATATCTTCGCCTCTCGTTGTCACCTGAGCTACCTCCTTTGCCACACAGTTATGTCAACTTCGCTACCGCTTCCTCTCCCCACCGACCAGTTCCCTCTTGAGGGCTGCCAGTTTACTGCGGGTGCTGCCGTCCAGCAGCTTACCGCCGACCCTGGCGATAATCCCGCCGAGAATCTCCGGGTCTACTTCGGACTTCAGCACTACTTTCGTGCCCACCAGGGCGCCGATATTCTCGGCCAGCTTCTCTTTATCCTTATCGCCGATGGGAACAGCGGTAATAACCTTGGCCGTCTGTATCCCGTGATAAGCGTCCAGCAGTCGCTGGTATTCCCCGGCGATTTCTCCAATCATGCCGACTCCGCCCCTGTTTATCAGCATCAGCACCAGGTTCAAAGCCAGGGGATTGATATCGCCCAGGCGCCTGGTCAGGAGCCTGGATTTATCATCGATTTTAATTTTGGGACTCTCCATGGCCGCCAGGAACGTATCGTCACCGATGGCGCCGACAATCTTTTGCAGGTCGGCCTGCCACCGTTCCAGTTCTTTTTTCTCCAGCGCTATCTCAAACACCGCCTGAGCGTAGCGCCGGCCGTAAACTTTTCTCGGCATAATATCTTCCCGAATTACCGACTATTCTTTCTTCTGGGTTGTACTTTCTTCCAGCACCTTGTCGATTAGCTCGCGGTGCTCTTCCTTGTCCAGAGACTTCTCGATAACCTTACCCGCCGCCAGCACCGTCAAATCGGCAAACTCGCGGCGTACCTCGCCGATAGCGTCGTCGCGCTCGGTCTGTATCTCAGCGCGCGCCCGGCTGAGAAGGGTTTCGGCCTCCTTCTTGGCTTCTTCCTGCGCCTTCTGCTTGACTTCTTCGCCGGCCTTTACCGCCCGGGCTATCCTCTCCTGCCCTTCGCGGCTGGCCTCTCCGAGCTGCTTCTTCAGTTCCTCCTCGGCATGGGCCGACTGTTCCTTCACGGCTTCAGCCTGCTCCATGCTCTCCTTTACCCGTTTCGAGCGCTCGTCGAGCATCCGCATAATCGGCTTATAGGCGACAAAGCGCAGAATGACCAGCAGGATGATGAAGGTCACCACCTGCGTCAGCAATGTCGGCAAATTTATTCCTAGCTCATCAACAATACCGCCCATTTTTACCCCCTAGACTGCTTAAAACAAACGTCCGGTAACAGTTTATTAATGACTGTATCCTCCCACATTACCCGGGTATTTTCTAGAGTGTCAATACCGCGTGTATCAATACACCGGCTATAACCATTACCCCCAGTATTAACGCGGCAACAATAGCCGCTATAAAAGTGGGTAGTCCTTCGCTTTCCATAATTACCCCCTTACAAACACTTTTTACGCTATCATGGCAAGTATGATAGCCACAATCAGGGCATAGATGGCGATAGCCTCGGCCATGGCGATAGCCAGAATCATGTTGGTCATGATTGGTCCCCTGGCCTCGGGGTTGCGCGCCAGGCCCTGCATGGCTCCATAGCCGAGAATACCGATGCCGATTCCCGGACCCAGGGAGCCCAGCCCGATAGCCAGTCCCGCCGCCAGCATTCTCATTGCATCAGCTTCCATTATGCTTCCTCCTTAGAATTATTCCTACCTATTATATATTAATGTGCCTCGCCTTCATGTGGAGACACAGCCATAGTCACGAACACCAGGGTCAGCCCGGCGAAGATAAGGGCCTGCACGAAGCCCACCAGTAACTCCAGGCCGTAAAAAGGCAGGGCCAGCACCCACGGTACCAGGAAGGCGGCAATAAGCAGCAGTATCTCGCCCGCCGTCATATTGCCGAAGAGACGAAACGTAAAACTGATAATCCGGATGAACATGCTGAGTAATTCCAGCAAACCGACAAAAACGCCGACAGCCCCGGAGAAAATACCCATCAGGTTAAACTTGCCTTTGAATACCTGCCCTATACTGTGGAAGACCGGTCCGAAATTGAAATACTGGCGGAAAAAACTTATACCCAGCGTTTTTAATCCGAAGTACAGCACAAAGACAAAGGACACCAGCGCTATGGCCAGGGGCGTATTGACATCCGTGTTCGCTCCTCTGAGTAACTCATGGTGCCCGAACAATATCGAGCCGAAGCCCGGAATCAGGCTGAGCCAGGCATTAAAGAGGACGAAGAGAAAGATGGTACAAATTACAGGGAAAAACTTCCGCCCGTTTTCCTCGCCGGCGATACTCTTGCACAGGTCATAAATCCACCCAAGCAGGAATTCAAAAGCCGCCTGCAGCCGGCCGGGCACGAGCTTCATCCGGCGGGT
>DAOVRI010000043.1 GCA_030628245.1 Dehalococcoidales bacterium | reverse complement strand
TTCTATAACCGGCAGCGCCGACAGGCAAGACTTGGATTCCTGTCACCGGTGGTCTATGAACAAAGATTCTATGCAGGGCTGCTGGCAGCATGAAAGGTTTGGTGTCCACTATTGACATCCGACGTCAGGTCATGGAACTCTTAATAGCTTTCGGCACGGATGATGGTGAGAGTTTGAACAATGACCACGTAGGCATGGCGCAGTATTATTACGTGTACGAGTTCTCCAATGGTAAAGAGGAACTCGTCGAAAAGAGAGAGAATGTGCGCTTTACAGGGGATGAAACCATGAAGCATGGCGACCCGGAGAAAGCCAGGGCTACCTCTTCCGTTTTGGAAGGTGTAGACGTTCTTGTGGGCAGGAAATTCGGGCCCAATATTGTAAAGATGCTTAAGGAATTTGCCTGTGTAGTGGTAAAAACAGACACTATCGCTAGTGCCATTAAAGCTATCCATAAAAATATGGACAGCATAGTCGAACAGAAAGATAAAGGAGAAAATAGGAAACACATAGTGCTGAAGCCATAATAGAGATTTAGGATGAGGTTTGCATTACTTAGTTTCGGCGAGCAGCCTGACCTGCTAATACATGCCGCTGAAAGACTAGATGCTCGCAGGGTTGCTTATGGTGATGTTGGAATAACCGTTAATGCCTTCAGTCGGGTGCCTATAACCATAGCCCTGAGAAATAGCAAATAAGGCTGCAAATAAAGTGAAGGCAGGTATGTAGCTGCCGTTATTGTCGTATACCCATCCAGCATAAATAGGAGCTACCACTCCAACCGGTGTTGTGAAAATCATCGAGGTTCCTCCGATTGAGCCGAAAGCCTTCCGCCCAAAGTAACGAGCTCTTATCCCAGCTTCTAGGGGGAGTGCTATCCCCACACTAACCCAAAAGAGGATAAGAAAAATATATATCATGGGTATAGTTTGGTTTAACAAGAAGGCAGTAACCCCAACAGCCTGTAGCAGGAAGGCTCCTGCCATCAGGAAGCAGCCCGTAGTACTCTGGTCGGCGTGGCCTCACAAACAACCAGGCAAGCGGCAAGCCCACAAACCATATGCCTAGCCCACCTATAACGCAGGCCATTCGCCAGCCCTGCGCGGAGATAAGCCAGGCAACAAACAACAACACCAACCCAGCAAGCCCGGTAAAAAGCCACCTGACGCTTAGGGCTATCCCCCTCTTTTTCACAAACCAGCTCGCAATTGCCTTATCTACGGGTATTTCTAAGCCGATATTAATGCCTGTTCCCAGTATAACTCCCCAGACTACATAAAAAGTCCAGAGCGAATTTATGAAGTTCATCAATATGAGGCCCAGGCCGGCGATGAACATGCCGATAGTAATTAAGAACCTAGGTCCGAATCTGTCAACAAGCCCCCCTGTCAGTGGTGCCTCAAGCCCGTAACCAAGCCTTCCAATGCTAGTAGCAACAGATGTTACTGTCCGGCTGAATCCAAATTCTGAAGCTATAGGTTTGAATAATGCGGAGAATCCGTGAACCTGAAAGCCAATTCCCCATGCGGATAAAAAACTACCAGCTAGAACAGTCCACCAGCCAAAAAACACCTTGGGGAACTTCCCTTTCCTAATCAAGAAACTCCCTCTCTAGAAAATCTTGGATAAACTGCCAATCTACACCCTGCAAGAAGGAACTACCAGATAAAGTGAATTTCTCTTTCTTTAAGTCAAGGCGTTTTCCGGTAACTCTGGCTTTTATGATACTCCTACGGAGGCTAGCCATCAAGTTGGTCGTAAGCCAATGGGTTGCGGTAGTACCCTTGCTTGAAAAGTGACTTGTTTGCAGTGACTAGCGAGTAACACAGCCACATAGAATATACGTGTAACAGAATTGCATAATGGACACATTCAAGTAGATTGTGACCCGCAGGTGGTGAAATCTTCAATGCCAGGCAGTTTAGCCTCACATTGCACGATTTAGCGTGTTGTTACTCGTTGCTAGCTAGTGCCTAGCTTCCCTTCTGCTAGCCGTGAAGCCGCGTTTGGCAGAGATAGTTGAGTAACCGAGATTCTATTCGAAGTGCCACACTAGCCAATTTCACGGCCCACAGGCTGTGTGGTATGATTGAAAACGATGTTCATATTCAGCTACGAAAACTTGATAGACCCGTTCTTGAAAGACATGAGGATGTTTATTGCCCAGTTTGCGGACTTAAATCCGGGTGACCGGATACTGGATGTCTGCTGCGGGACTGGGGCCCAGGTCCTCGAGTATGCACATCATGGTCCTATCGCTGTAGGAATAGATAATGATCCAGCCATGCTAAGGGTTGCCAAAGGAAATAGAACGAAACAGAAACTGGAAAATGTTTCGTTTCAGCTCGCTGATGCAACGAGTCTCCCTTTCAAAAACAGCTGCTTCGACTATGCTTCCATTTCATTTGGATTGCACGATAAGATAAGGCAGGTTCGCAACAGAGTTATCTCTGAAATGAAGAGAGTAGTAAAGCAGCATGGGACTCTTATCCTGGCGGACTATGAGGTGCCGCTTCCTCGGAACATATGGGCTATAGCTGCTCGGGGTATAGAGTTCCTGGTCGATGGCTCTCACTATGAAGGCTTCAAGGATTATCTTGGCAGCGGTGGGCTGGATGTGATTCTGAGGACTCACAATTTACGGGAGGAGCAAAGAGCACGTGTGAAGAGTGGGCTGGTGGTCATTGTTAAAGCTAAGAAGATATAAGCGTTTTGTGTAATCTTAGACCGCTCGGGAATTTTTCTCTTGTTTGCTGTCAGAGGAATGCCAGCATAAAATAGAGGTCGTGGGGAGAAGTTTAAATGCTACTCGAAGAGGAAATCTGAGGTGGTCCCCAAAATTTGGACAGGTGGTTAAGAGCGGGTTCTGCTCCTATAATGAATACGAAATAGGAGGAGAACATGAAACAGAACCGAAGGAAAGCACAGCCCGTCGTTCAAAGCTAGGGTAGCTCTGGAAGCACTCAAAGGCTTCGTTCCCGATGATGCTTGGGGGAAAAAGCTGGAAATCAATGGTACACCAATTTGTTTCCAAATACGATCTATGCAATTATGGCTAAATAATATGGACTAGCCTTTTTTAAACCCAATAAAGCATTGTTTCAGGTGGAGTTCGACTGGATATGATAACACTAACTTAAAGGGTGGTATCCTTTGTGGGGGCATGCCATTATGTGGTTCCCTGCTAGGTTATTTTATGCTTTTTGATTACCTCAGGGTCTAGCTCAAGCCCTATCCCCGGTTTGTCTGATATCTCGAAATAGCCGTCTATTACCTGGGGTGGTTCTTTGTAGATTATGTCCCACCACGGCATATATTCAACTATAAGTCCGTTGGGAATGCCCGCAATCATATGTACGGAAATATCATGGAGACAGTGACTGACTACAGGTAGGTTATATGCTTCAATCAGAGCAGCGATTTTCATCCACTCGGTTATACCGCCGGCACGTAACACATCAACGATAACTATATCTACAGCCTTGTCTTCAATGATACGGCGGAAGCCGTACTTGGTTGAAAAAGTCTCGCCGGCAGCAACCGGTACATCCACAGCAGCAGCTATCTGGGCAAGTGCAGCTGTGTCCTCTAGGCAAATATCGCCATTATGAAGTCCCACCGGGTCTTCCAGCCAATAAGGATTAAATGGCTCAAGTGCCCGTGCCATTCTGATGGCCTCCGATACTGTCCATGACCAGTGGCCCTCAACCATTATGCTGACGTCATTACCAACCGCTTCGCGAATGGCCTTGAATCTTTCCACATTTTCTTTATGTGTTTTACCTCCCATCTTCATTTTCATGGCGCGGTGGCCATCTTTGACCAGGGAAGCAGCCTGTTTCTGCAACTCGTCTATACTCAGAAAGCCCCATAGCCAGTTGCTGGCATAAGCTGGTACCTTGTCTCTGAATCCGCCGAGTAAGCGGGCTAGCGGTAACTTCAATGCTTTTGCCCGTAGATCCCAGAAAGCTATATCAATTGCACCAATGGCATTTAGCCCATAGCCACCCCATTGTCCTGCATGTTTCAGGGCTGTATGAAGGTCCTTCCATGTTGCAGCCCAGCGGGAAATATCCTGCCCAATCACCACTTCCTCAAGGTCATCTATACTGGCTTTGAGCGCATTTACTTGGGAATTATTGAAAGCATAAGCAAGGCCAAACCCCTCTAATCCTTCGTCTGTCATTAATTGCACTATTACCGGATTCACTCTGGGGTTTGCATTTCCGAAGAACATGGGCAGATTCATTGGCAGGGACAGCAGCGTGGTATGCATTTTAACTACTTTCATTCTTTACTCCCTATATTTTGTCAGGGTCTCATCACGGATATCGAAATGCAATTAGCCGTAAAATGTATTGCCTGTAAGGTAAGTTACTGGGTTGATTTACCTAATTAGCCCTTTTTGGATTTTACCACATATATGTCACGACCAGTATAATATAATCATTTGTCCGTACAAGGCTATTTTCCGATTTTGTTATTAAGGAGGTAAACAATGTTGAAGAAAATGTTACTCCCAAAAGAATGGTGAAGCCGAGGTATCAATAGGCAGAACTTTTTCTACTACATTCGCTCTAGTTTATTAGAATTTACTGGTTCAAGTCCAGTAATGTATGATACCCATAGCCGTCGTCATGCAATTGGCTTGAAGTCTTAACGTATTATGCACAAAAGCACCTATCCCGCGGGTACGACATAAAAGCATTGAACCTCATTCATAAAAAGTATAACATAGTGTCTAGGGACCGTCCCAATCTGTTTGCGTGGGATTCAAGTACGATGCAACGCTCTATTAGCAGCCAATTTCCGATGCAATATACTCAGGCTGGGCTCTTTGCCAAGAGAGGAGCAGTTGCTGACAAGCCGAAAAGAGTATGGCGAGATATTACCTGCCCTTTCCCAGTTTCCTTAGAGGCCACTAGATGAGTGTTGTGACCCAATAATAAGGCCAAAAGACTCATGTTATTGTCTACTATTTCGCTGCTTTCGAAGGTACATCGTATTTCACCGCCTGAGAGAGTAGACTCAAAGGGGAATGAATTAAATGCCACGGTATAACCTTACCCTGTAATTATATTAAGGAATATGGGCAATGCGAGATTTCAGCGAAGCTGACCAAAAAAAGAAAAATGAAAGGATTCATATACAAGAAAATCCTAGCAACCTTTCCAGAGAATTGCTTTCACAGTTGGAAGGTACGCTGAAAGCAGCATTAAAAGATGGATATTTATCCTGTCCTGTCGCTTGGAAAATAGCCAAAGAGTCCGATGTCCCTAAGACTGCCATAGGGGACATCGCTGATAGACTAAGTATTCGCATAACGAATTGTCAGCTTGGTTGCTTTAAAATAGAGAAGACCCCGTATGATAAATCAGTTTATAAAAATATTGATGGCGAAGTTATTACCATGCTTGAAACATTAAAAGAGAAGGATCAACTTACTTGTGCCAAGGTGTTTGATCTGGCTCGGCAATTTAAGTTAAAGCCAATAGTTATTGCGAATGAAATGAGTGCTCGGGGTTTAAAGGTCCGTGGCTGCCAGTTAGGGTGCTTCTAGTCGTTATCTTGGCGTTGAAACGGAATAAAATAGATCGTTGAATGTGACAGGGTTATTTCTTCTTAGAAGACGGGAAAATGCTTACGGAGAATCCGACGACAACTGATGCTAAAATCGTGAGTATGATTAACGTCACCACGTAGAGCCAGCCAAAGTAGGTGACCATGACAGGCAATAGAAATGGCTTGACGGCCCTGTTATAAAGAAATATCGCAATTGAGGATTCTCCCGCTCCCTTCTCTTTGAGGTCTTTAAGCAAGGGATACCAGGCGTAAATGGGCCCCGTGGAGATGATGCCTGCTGCTGCCGACAATACGATGCCCTTAACTCCAGAACCCTTCCCGAGGAACTTCGCTACCGCCGCTGGTTTTAAGAATAGATTTATAAGCAACATGATAACGAAGACCAAACTAAGAGGAATAATCATATTGAGAAAAACATTGCCGCTACTTTTAATAGCCAGTCCGGCTTTACCAGGTGAAATAACGAAAAGAACCGCATAGATTACTAGAATTACAATAGGGAAAAGGAACATACGATTGAAAATCGGTTTGTTCCCAGATCGCTGCCGACTGTTGTTACTCAAGAAATCCACCTTTCCAGAAGATTCAGAATCAAGACGGTAACAATAGCAATTGGTATCGCGAGTAAAAAGGACAAGCCATTCCTCAGAAGGGCAAATCTCTTGCCGAAAGCTGCTATCTCCGCTGGCAGTTGTACCAGTCCTACTGTAACCCAGGTAACGATAAAGGCGGTAACAGCAAAAAGGCTAACACCATATTTCAGCAGTTCTCCGCCGATGACATAGCTATTTATCGGATTCCCGGCAAAAATACTGCCAAAGCACGCTCCCCAAAGGGTATCCAGTGCCACGCTCCCCGAAAAGATAGATGTCAGCAATTCTTCGGAAACAAACACATCGAATAAGCCTATAAGCAACACGACCCCGATCAGGATGGGTAGTAAAGTGACGAACTGTCTGGCAGCATTTCTGGCGGCGTGAATCAGAACGTCTTTATTAATCATAGCTGCCATAGGGCTGTGATGAGCTTCAGGTACCTTCATCATAGAAGAACTCTTTTTATATTGCTCCATAGCGTCTCTCACTGTGCCGGTCATTCCAGTCAGAACTTCCACACCGCTTGCCTTCATCTGACTGGCGACGGCAGGACTGCAATAGCCTGTTATAATTGCCTTCGCTCCTCTGCTAACGGCGAGCACAATAACCTGTACGCCAGCGCCTTGCTGGCGTACAGTAACTGGGCTAGGCACAGCTTCGAACTCGCCACTGTCGACATCGATAATCACCAAATATTCGGCAGTGCTAAAGCGATTCGCTACCTTTGCATTCAGATTAGAGCCATCAGCTGATACCGCAATCTTCATGTGTTCCCCGATTTCATGTCTACCTTCTCGCTTTCCTCACTTGGATGGTAGACCGGCTCTTTCCTTCGCCCATCAATCATGTGCCACACAGCTGCAATTGGGTGCCTATACAACATGCGAGGTCCCGAGTAGCGCATAATTGCCCTGTTTTTTTCTCTCATGTCCGGGCTGTAACAATGTACCGGGCATTTAGCGCATGTAGTTTTACCTTCCTGAAAAGGGCACTTCTCAAGACACTGTTGGGCATACTCTATTAAGTACAAGCATTCCGGGCAAAGCCCATTGGAAGAATGGTGCTTATGGCAATATAGTTCGATCATTACCTTGACCGTCTTACTTTCCCGTTTAATTTGCAAATGCATACTAACTAAGTCTATTGGATTGATTTCTCCAGCGCAAGCACACATATTATTAAGGGTTAGAAACCTTCAGAAAGAATCTTCGGTTTTAGCCTCCCAATCTGGAAGGTTTTTTGTTTTTTCATTTCCTTCTCCAGTCCCCGGGAGGGGGTGAGAAAGTAGCTAGTTCTTGAAATTTCACCTTATGACTTATTGTTCAATGATGAAGGTTAAAGTAAATCTACTGCTAATTTACTTTTCATTTGAAATAAGAAATAAGATATAACAGGGGAAACTTTATTGCGCATAAAGCGTATTGGTACACATTACTGTCATTCAGGCACAATGGTCTCAGGCTAATAAGTAACGGCTAACCACTATTGAATAACATTTGCTAATAATGATATCTCTCGGTTTCCCGGATGAGAGCATATGAACTTATTCAGTTTGTTACATCATAAGTACAATTACTTGCGATATTTGCACATTAAAGGGCTAAAACAGGCGATAAGCGGCTGAAAATTTGCCTTAAAAAACCGCCATTTTAACATAAATGATAGAAATTATATCATGTAGGATACTTTAGCTTTGAAAATGTACCATATTGTAAGTAAAAAACAAGGCCAATTTCGCTCTTAAGGTAGCCTTGTCGTGCATTAACCGCTCGATAATGCCATAAAAGTGACTTTAAATGCACGCTATTGTAAATAATTCGATTAAATTTGCACCATTTTCTGGTTGATAGAGCATCCCCTCAACTATTTGGTGCTCCCGGTTAGCCAAGAAGGGTGACCTGCCCCCACAAAGGGTACCACTCTTTAAGTTAGAGTTACCAGTAAAATAACGTATATTATCTTCGGTGTAAATAACCACGAACATTGACCCGGCAAACGGGGAAATCGCCAGAAACATTGCCCCGTCATCGCCACCATGATTGACCCACCCGGAAAAAACACTGCGAACTGGGTAACACTCGTGGTTTTAAGAATTTCGTTTAGTAATTGAGCGTAGTCACATGCCTCATAAGCCCTTGGTCGCAGGTTCGAATCCCGCCGCTGCCACTTGTTTTTCTGGCCTTTTTACCCCCTTATTTACGGATATTGACATCTCAACTTCATCTGGATGCTCTTCCTGAATATCTACGGATACGGGTCATTTATGAGTCTTGACAAGGGTAATTCAACCAGTTAAAGTATCCATGTCTCAGTTGTGCCCTGATCGCTGGTGGCGCATAGAAAAAATCGGGAATGAGGATGAGCGTATTTATTATTCTACTTTCCAGGAAAGGCATCAAATGCCGATACTGAGATAGTAAGGTGCTAATATGGTGGAGCAAGAATTTAAAAATCTTTTTTCCCCTATCAAGATAGGCAACGTAACTTTACCCAATAGAATAGTGATGACAGGGGCTTTTCACAGGCTCACCGGTAACAGCAAGGTACAGTATTTTACCGCCAGAGCTAAAGGTGGAGCCGGCATGATTATGTCTTCCCCTCATCCTGCTTTCGGCACCAATGAAGCCATGATTCCGGAGCTGAAAGCGGTAGCCGATGCCGTGCACCAGTATCCCACGAAGATTTTCGCCCAGTTATTCCATCATGGCGGCCGTATGTGGGCGCGGATGACCGGTGGCGGTGCGACTTTGGCACCATCACCGGTAAAGGTCAGATGGCCGCTTAAGGCCGGAGCCGCGGGTGTGCCGCATGCCATGGACAAGGATGAAATCAGGCGGATGGTAAAGGCGTACGGGGCAGCCGCCCTAGTCATGAAAAAGTCCGGGTATGACGGCATTGAAATTATGGCGGCCTGGGCCTTACTCCAATCCCAATTCCTGTCTCCGACGCTTAATATGCGTACCGATGAATACGGGGGAAGCCTGGAAAACCGCATGAGATTTCTGCTGGAGTGCATTGACTCTGTAAGAGAGAACATCGGGCCGGATATGCCCCTGGGCGTGAGATTTAACGGGGATGAGTTCGTGGAACGCGTATGGTGGACCAGGGAGCATGGCAATACCCTTGATGAAGCCAAAGAAATTGCCAAGGCTCTGGAAGCTACGGGTAAGCTGGACTATCTGTTTGCCTGCGCCGATGCTATCGGCGCAGGGCACGTGCCTCCCATGTACTTCCCGCTGGGCGCTTTTACCTATATATCCGCCGGGATTAAGGAGGTCGTTAAACTTCCGGTAGTCGTTGTCGGCAGGATTAACGACCCGGTGTTGGCGGAGAATATACTTGTCAATAACCAGGCAGACATGATTGGCATGACCAGGGCCGTGATGTGCGACCCCGAAATGCCCAATAAAGCGCGGGAGGGCAGGCTGGAGGAAATACGCCGCTGTATCGCCTGCAATGAGGGTTGTATCGGCCCTAATTTTATGGCGCTGCCGATTACCTGCTCCCTTAACTATGAGACGGGCAGGGAAATCCAGGGGCCTGTCAAGACCGCCGAAAACAAGAAGACCGTGATGGTAATCGGTGGAGGAGCCGCCGGACTCGAAGCCGCCAGGGTAGCCGCTTTAAGAGGCCATGAAGTATCCCTGTATGAGAAGAATGATGTCCTGGCTAAGGACCTGGATATTGCCGCCAGGGCTCCCGGGAGGCAGGACTTTACCGAGGCCAAGAGATACCTCGTTTACCAGATGAAATTACTCAAAGTTGATGTGCATCTGGGAATAAATGTCACCCCGGAGATGGTTATCCAGCAGCAGCCTGACGCCGTCATCGTCGCCACGGGAGGGTTACCTTTCATGCCGGAAATACCGGGGTCTGATAATGGCAATGTTGTGGCAATGAAAAAGGTTCTCGCGGAAGAGGTAGAGGTGGGGCAGAATGTGCTGGTAGTAGACTACCAGCATCACCTCTACGGGCTGGATACAGCCGATTTCCTGGCGGAGAGAGGCAAGAAGGTGGAACTGATAACCGATATGGCCTTCGCCGGCACTGAAGTAGATATTTACACCATCGAGACCGCTTACTTTAACGCTCTCAGCCGGGGGGTGGTGATAACACCTCTCACGGGTCTTAAGGAAGTAAATGATAAGACTGCCACCGTTTATCATGTAATTACCAATGCTGAGCGACATATTGAGGGGATTGATACCGTCGTTATTTGCACCGATGAGAGGGCTAACGATGCGTTATATCATGCTCTGAAGGGACAGGTGAAAGAATTACACCTGGTCGGGCAGGCTTTGTCACCGCGGAAATTGCTCGATTCCATAGCCGACGCCTATGTTGCGGCTAGCGCATTATAGACCCTTTGGGAAAACTAACCGGATACCTCCGTAGACAAATTTATAGCTTGAAATGGGGAGTATTAACATGGCCGAGCAGGAATTCAAACATCTATTTTCACCCATTAAGATAGGCAATATAACACTGCGCAACCGGATAGTCTGTCCCGCTCATTGTACGGCTTTCTATGGCGAAGGTGAAGCGCCTAATGAAAGAATGATGCACTACCTGGCGGCCAGGGCCAGGGGAGGGGCCGGGCTGATTGTAACGCCGCAGAACGTGGTATGGCCTTCAAGTACATCACGCAGTTATGTTGCCACATGCGATGATAAAGCGATGCCCGCTTTTGAGATGGTCAGCAGGGCTATACACGACAATGGAGCCAGGGCCGTCGCCCAGCTGACACACCTCGGCCCGCTAACCGGTTTTATAGACGACGCGGGAGCGGGATTTGCGGCATCCGTATCAGGAGGAGTAATGGGGCTGCTACCTAGTGCATTGGGGAATAGCATAACTCACGAGATTAGCATCGATGAAATCAAGCTAACCATAAAATCATACGCCGACTCGGCCCGCAGGATGAAGGAGACGGGATACGATGGTGTTGAAATTACCTCCGACATGGGCACGGGCGGACTGTTTATCTCATTTATGTCTCCCCTCACCAACCGGCGCACCGATGAGTACGGCGGCAGCCTGGAGAACCGCTTCAGGCTGCAAACAGAAGTCATCGACGCCGTGAGGCAGGCCGTCGGCCCCGATTTCGTGGTAGGCTTCAGGTTCGTCGGCGATATGCTGATGAACGGCGGCACGACGCTGGACGATGCTAAGATTCTCGCCGCTAAAGTGGAGGCGGACGGCCAGGTGGACTACCTCAGCATCGCCGCCGGCATGGCCGGGCACATTCCCCCCATGCATTTCCCCCTGGGATGCTTCGTTTATCTGGCCGCCGGTGTCAAGGAAGTGGTCAGCCTGCCGGT
>DAOVRI010000102.1 GCA_030628245.1 Dehalococcoidales bacterium | reverse complement strand
TTCTTGGCGGTTTTCGTGTCTTCGGCGGCCACCACGGCGGCGGCGGGGTGGTTTTGCATGATTTCCCGGGCAAGGTTGGGACCGGAAAGCACGCAGATATTGGATTCAAAACGGGGATCGATTTCCTCGGCGATAACCTGCGACATGCGTTTGTTGCTGCCTATCTCCAGACCCTTGGCGGCGCTTATCACGATAGTCGATTTGGTGAGGTGGCTGGCTACCTGTGAAATATTCTGTCGCATGGTTGCGGAAGGCACCGGCAGAATGACGGCGCTCGCGTCGTCCAGCGCCTCGCCCATCCGGCTGGTAATCACAATCTTTTCCGGCAGGGTGACGCCCGGGAAACGGGCCGGGTCGGGGCCCTTTTTCCTGAGTTTATTGGCTTCCCGTTGTGTCCGCGCCCACAGCCTGACCTCGGTTCCCTTATTGGCCAGTAGCGTTGCCAGCGTTATTCCCCAACTGGTGGTGCCGATAATGGCAATTTTCTGCATTTTTTACAGCCCGCACTTCCTGGTGTGGATTGGATGCTCTATTCAGGGTTGTTGGACGAAGGAGAAGGTTCAGCCTTTGGCTTATCGCCTATCTTGCGCTCGGTGCCGGATACTAGCCGGAGGATATTATCGCGGTGCATGACGTAGATAAATACGGCGCATATCATGGCATAAGTTACGTATTCAAACGGCGGAAATGGTTTTAAAAAGTCTATTCTCAGGATGTTTAACGCCATCAGCATGATAAAGGCGGTAACGGCCCCGATGATGGAGCCGAGTGACATATACTTGGTCCTGAAACCGATGACAAGTATGAGCCCCCCGCCGACGACAGCGGCGGGCCAGTACAAAGCCATCAGTCCGCCGATAAAAGTGGCTACCCCACGCCCGCCTTTGAACTTGAGGAAGATGGACCAGCTGTGCCCGGCAATCGCCGATAGGGCCGCTAGTACCTTGGCGCTTTCAAGCCAGGTAAAGCCGCCAGTGGTGGCCGTGCTATAATCGTTAAATATCAGTCCGGCCAGGATAACTGCCAGTGCGCCTTTGCCCAAATCGAGAAGGAGTGAAAGGGCCGCCGCTTTTTTACCCGCCGCCCGCAACACATTGGTCATGCCTATCTTGCCACTGCCGACCTGCCTGACATCTTTTTTAGCGAAGGCCCGGCCTATCAACAGGCCGAAGGGTATGGAGCCGATAAGGTAACCCATCAGTATTACGGCAATGTACAGGCCAGCTATCATGATTCACCCCTTGTCTTGAAAATCAAACGAAGCGGTGTACCGAAAAAGCCGAATGCCTCGCGTAATTTGTTTTCCAGATAGCGGCGGTAGGAGAAGTGGATTAGTCTGGCGTCGTTGGTAAAGAAGACAAAGGTTGGCGGGTTAACTTCCGCCTGGGTGGCGTAGAAGACCTTCAGTTGCTTGGTCCGACTTCTCGGTCGGTTGTGGGAAACAACCGCCTGCTGGACGACGCTATTTACCGTGGCGGTGGATAACCTTTTAAGCCTCTCCTGGTAGACCTGGCTTACCTGAGGCATGATTCTCTCTACTCCCTGTCCTGATTTAGCCGAAGTATATAATATCGGTGCGTAAGAGGCAAACTTAAACTGGCTCCTGATGAATTTATTCCATCCGGCTATGTCTTTATTTTCAATCAGGTCCCACTTATTAACGATAATCACGATGCCCTTGGTGGCCTGCTGGATATACCCGGCAATATGTGTGTCCTGGGTGGTCACCACCTCGGTGGCATCGAGAATCAGCAGGGCAATATCGGCCCGGTCAATCGCCCGCAGGGTACGGATGACGCTGTAACGTTCTACCCCGGCTTTCACCCGTCCCCGCCGTCTGACGCCGGCCGTATCAATAAGTAACACATTTTGGCCGTTAAAGTCAAACAGCGTATCGACGGCATCGCGGGTGGTCCCGGGGATATCGTCGACAATGGCCCGCTTATCGCCTACCAGCGCGTTTAATAACATCGACTTGCCCACATTGGGTCGCCCGACGATGGCTACCTTGGTTGCTTCTGTTTTAGACTCGGTGGGTGGTGGGGGTGGCAGCAGGGAGACTATCCTGTCCAGTAGTTCGGCAACGCCACGGCCGTGATGGGTGCTGATAGCCATGGGTTCTCCAAGTCCCAGTTCGTAAAATTCCAGGGCTTCCATTTCCAGCCGGTCATTATCGGCCTTATTGACCACGAGCAGTACCGGCTTGTTAGTGCGGCGGAGCATATCGGCGACTTCAAAATCAGACCGTGTTAGACCATCGATGACGTCTACCAGGTCGATGATAACGTCAGCATCGCTGATGGCCGTCTCTATTTGCGCCCTGATACCCTGAGCGATAGTAGTATCGGGCTCCATCTCCAGACCGCCGGTGTCGATAAGGGTAAATTCGACCCCCTGCCAGTTGACATCGGCCAGATTGCGGTCACGGGTTGTCCCCGGCATATCCTCGATGATAGCCAGAGGTTTACCCACAACCCGGTTGAGGAGAGTGGATTTGCCGACATTAGGCCGGCCAACGATGGCGACAATAGGTCTGATCATGGATATTTTCTTTCCATTGGAATATTCGGTCAAATGGAGGGGGGTCATCTCTTTCCGGGCAGCTCACGGGCCAGTTTCACGCTGGGGGCTTCAATCTGCGTCCGGGCGATAGTTTTCAACTCCATAATAGTGTTACGGAAGTTCTCCACGAAGGCGTTATACTCCGTAACAAATCGGTTATACTGCTCTATTACATCGTTGGGGACTTCAAACTTATCGACTATTTCGCAGAACTGGTCCGTGAAATCATAATAGTGGTTGTTGATTGCCCACAACTCGTTGAGGTGGGTGTGTAAAAAGGTGGAGTACCTCCGGTTCCTGAGGTCGGTTTCCACCCTGGTGGCGAAGTGGTCCGACCACGAGTCGAAGACACGATGCGCCATTTCGCAGCCCCTGGCCCATTCCCATATCTGGGGATTTTCGATGCTGAAGAGGTTGTCTATCACGGCAAAGATGGAAAGCGACGAATTGCCCATGAAACGCCGGTTGAAATAAGAGGCCATCTGTGTGAGCCTCACCGATTGTAACTCGAGTTGATTCTTCCTGGCGTTGATGATGGCTACGATTAGCCCGATGCATAGAATGACCACCAGAACCGGTATTATGATATTGATTGATAAATCGTAGACCAGACTGACGACGGCTATGGCGGTTATTAAAGCCGGATACCAGCCGCGACTTATAATATTCCTAAACATATTGCCTCCATCTTTAATGGTAATCGGGCAGTGGTATCTCCAGGCCGCCCAGCATTTCCGCCAGCAGCGCCTTCTGGGCGTGCAATCTATTTTCAGCCTGGTCGAAGACCACCGACTGCGGGCAGTAGATAATATTCTCGGCTACCTCCTCGCCATGGTGGGCGGGCAGGGGGTGCATCAATATGGCGTCTTCCTTCGCGAGGGAGAGCAGTTTCTCATCTACCTGATAAGCGGCAAATATCTTACGTCGATGTTCGGCTTCGGCCTCCTGCCCCATACTGGCCCAGACATCGGTATAAATGACATCAGCATCGGTAGCCGCCTGGCGCGGCTCTTCCGTGCAGTATATCTCCGCGCCGCTTTCGGCGGCGTATTCTTGAGCCTGCTGCAATATTCCTTCCTCGACCTGGTAGCCGCCGGGAGAAGCTATCCGGAAGTTCATCCCGCTGAGGGAAGCCGCCAGCATGAGGCTGTGTGCCGTATTATTGCCGTCGCCGATAAAGGCCAGGGTCAAGCCCTCGAGCGTTTCCTTGTGCTCGTGAATCGTCAGAATATCGGCCAGAGCCTGGCACGGATGTTCCAGGTCGGACAGGGCATTAATTACGGGTATATCGGCGTACCTGGCCAGAGTCGCCAGGGTCTGGTGAGAAAAGGTGCGGGCGGCGATGGCATTGGCATAGCGACTGAGTACCCGGGCGACATCGGGGACCGACTCACGTTTTCCCAGGCCGACTTCCTCCGGAGACAGGTAGAGGCAGTGTCCTCCCATCTGCCGCATGGCGATGTCGAAGCTCACCCGCGTTCTTGTTGACGGTTTTTCAAACATCAATACCAGCACCTTCTCGCTGAGCAGGGAGCTCCAGCCCTCTGCCTTCATAATCGCGGCATTGGATATGAGCCGTCGGATATCCTCGGGGGTGAGGTCGGAGATGGAAAGAAAATCTTTGCTGTTCAAGTTAACCTCCCGTATGCCACCAGTATATCACGAAAAACGGTTTATTCAATAGCGGCGGACTTGACACGAAACGAAATACTTAACTAATATTCAGTTAAGCGAGAGGTGATTATGGCCGAGAGTGAAAGGTTCACGGTATCAGGCAGCCAGGTGGTGGAAAAGGTAAAACAGCTGATACGTGAAGGCAATGTCAGGAGAGTGCGCCTGCTGCATGACGGAAGGACGGTGTTTGACATTCCACTTACCATCGGCGCGCCGGTGGCCGTGGCGGGCATTCTGGCCGCACCCGTACTGGCGGCCATCGGTGCCTTTGCGGCGCTGGTGACCGAGTGCACCATAGAGGTGGAGAAGGAAGAAGAGAAATAGGGCGGTCCGGGATTGCACCAGCATCTATTTCTCTACCATCGTTAGAGTAGGTCTGCATGGTAGAAATAATTTTAGCAAGACACGGCGAGACCGATTGGAATACGGGTGAAATCTTCCGTGGCCGGGCGGACGTCGGTTTGAACGAGACCGGGTTGCGGCAGGCGGAGCTGCTGGGTGATTACCTGAGCGGTGAGAAAATCGATTTTATTTACTCCAGCCCGTTGAAACGTGCCGTGCAGACCGCCGAGGCTATCGCCCAACCCCGGGCGGTGGATGTAAACATCGTCCAGAGCCTTATCGATTTCGATTACGGGGAGTGGCAGGGCTTGTCTCATCGGGAGGTGAAAGAAAAGTACCCGGAGCTTTACCAGGACTGGCGGGACACTCCCGAGCAGGTGAGAATCCCCGGTGGTGAAAGCCTGGAAGAAGTCAGGAGCCGGGTCATGCCTTTCGTGGAGGACGCAGTGATGAGATGTGGGGAGGGGAAGATTGTCTTCGTGTCGCATCGTGTCGTGAACAAGGTGCTTATCTGTAATCTGCTGGGGCTGGGTAATGCTCACTTCTGGAATATAAGACTGGATACAGGTGGTATTACCCGTTTTAATTGTGGTGATGGCAGAGTGGTGCTTGCCAGCCACAATGATACCTCATATTTAAAGTCTGTTGAGGGCATTCCTTCAAGCGATTTCTAATTTTTAGCAGGGCTCTCTTTACAGAGCGGGCCAGGGGGGTTACAATGCTTATAGTAATTATTAGAAATGGGGGTGAATGAGCGTGGATATTGTATGGTTCCGTGACCTGGTAATTTGCATTTTCGGCCTTGGTGCGGCGATAGCCGTTATCATCCTGGCGGTACTGGCTTTAATCCTTTATGTAAAAATTCAACCTATAATAAAGTCCGTTAAAACAACTACCAGTACCGTGGAGAATATCTCTTCCTGTATTGAAGATGAAGTGGTTAAGCCTCTGTCCCAGGTGGCCGCTTTCGTTCAGGGTATCCGGCAGGCAGTCGACATGGTTAGTAAGTTTACCAAAAAGAAGGAGGAAGATTAGAATGGGTGATAAAGATTCTGGAAGCAGCTTTGCCATCGGTTTTCTCATTGGCGCTATCACTGGTGTGGCTATCGGCTTTCTCTACGCGCCTAAAGCCGGTAAGGAGACCAGGGTGCTATTGAGAGAAAAAGCGGGAGAAATTAAAGAAAAAGCGGGAGAAGTTAAAGAAAAAGCGGGTGAAGTAACCGAAAAAGCGAAGGAAGCGGCTTTAGAGGCCGGGAAGAGAGTGAGAAGCAAATTCGGGACTAAGGAAGAATAAGGCAAGATAAAGGCCCTTTCTTTGTATGCCCAAGATAGATAGTTGAGTGCCGTAATAATTGACGAATGCATTAGTTAAGCACTGGCGCCTGGTAGCTTTAGTACTGGGTATCATTATATTTATCTGGGTTCTCTACCTGTTGAGAACCTTCGTGCTTCCTTTTGCCATCGGGCTGGTCCTTGCCTACCTTTTAATACCGCTGGTAAACTGGCTGGAAAAGAAGTTACCTCCCCGTAAAAAATGGTCGGGTTTCAAACGGGTCTTTTCCGTAGTAGTCGCTTTTATACTGCTTATTGCCATTATCGGTGGTTTCACCTATGTCGTGGTTACGGCTGTCGTCGATGCTTCAATTAAACTGGTAGAAAGCGCCCCTTATTTCATCAGCCAGAGTATCCTGCGGGTACAGCAATGGATTGAAGGGGTAATCGCCAATTTACCTGTAGAAATACAGGAGGAATTGACCCAGGAAGTTGTTCAGGGTG
>DAOVRI010000223.1 GCA_030628245.1 Dehalococcoidales bacterium | reverse complement strand
TCGTCGTCGTTGAGCACCGTATCAAGTTCGGCGCCCGCTTTGACCTTGCCGCCATTTAGCTTCGCTGTGGCTTTATCCGGGATGCCAAGTTCAGACTTGAAATGCTCGCGGGCCTCGCTTACGGTCCGGCCAGCCAGGTCAGTTACTTCGTATTGGTCACCATATCTAATTTCGACCATTTTTCCTTTTCCTCCTTAGTGTTTGTTAGTTTAAGTTTGACTGTTTCTATTGCTGTTAAAGTGGACGGTTCTCCTGTCTACCCGGACTGCCGGAGTTCCGACCGACTTGTTTTTTCTTCATCTACATACGCAACCTCCCTATCATACAGGACTGCCATTTTTCAGGTCAGTTCACCTATAAAGGATTTTAATCGTTCCATTAAGGTATCTTTAAATTCGTTAAATTCTGCCTTGGTTACATATTCGGCAGCCTTGCCGCCTCTTTTACCCGAGCTTGCAATGATGGAAGGGAGGCTTCTCTGGGCGACTTCAATTACGGCCCGGGCCTGTTCATTGCTTATCAGCTTGTTCAGCACCAGTCTCAGGTTGCGCCTGATGGTCTCCTCGTTTACATCCAGTTTAGCAGCGACCTGCTCGATGGTATTGCCGGCGGCGATGGTGGTCAGGACCTGTGTCTCTTTGGGAGTGAGGTTGGCGAGAAGGTTATCAATCTGCTCGTTTAAAGCGGCCATGTCTTCAAATTCGGCAAGCACCATCGAGGCAAGCCCCGGGAGCAGCAGGTCTTCCATAATAGGTTGGCTGCCCTGGGCGACTACCCTGATGATATCGAGAAGATATTCGGGGTCGGTATCTTTAGTAATGCAGGCGCTGGCCCCGCTCTTGACGGCGGCGAAGAGATTGTCCTCATCTTTTTTATCCAGTGTCAGAATCACCGATACCGAGGGGAAATTGCGTTTGATGCGGCGGGTTATCTCGGCGCCGCTGGTTTTGGCATCCTGCATACTCAGGACAGCGATATTGGGCGGATTGCTTTCAATAAGGGTAAAGGCTTCCTGGTTGCTGGTAGTCTCACCGATAACCTCAAAATCGTCCTCACCCGAGAGAATGAAGTGTATGCCTTCTCGGAAGAGAACCTGCAGGTCTGAGAGAAATACTTTTACTTTTTCCATCTTTATGCCTCTCTGGTGAGTCCTAGTACTTTTTAGCTATTTCCATTGTGACACAGGTTCATAAAGATGCATCTAAGAAACATAAAAATTTCATAAAGATGTCGTAAACTTTTGGTAAAGAATGGAGGGCGGTTTTATGACTGAGGCTGAGGGGTGGATGGTGGGGCCGGTAAAGGGGTGGCGGGCACCTATTTTCCGGCGGGGCGGATGAACTTGTAGCCGATGCCGTGCTCGGTGACGATGATGATGGGCGATTCGGCGCTATCTTCCAGTTTCTGCCTGAGGTGCTGGATGTGGACGCGGAGCAGGTCCCTGGCATCGACATAGGTATCCCCCCAGACCTTGGTGAGCAGGCTTTCATGGGAGAGGATGCGTCCCTCGTTCCTGATCAAGTAGTAGAGCAGTTTTCTTTCGGTGGAGGTGAGCTTTATCGGCTGGCCACTTATCATGACTTCGTTGCGGCTAAAATCGACAGATAGCTTGCCGCTGGTGAAGGGGCGTTCTTCGTCGGTTATGGCCAGTCCCTGGGCGCGGCGCAGGACCGCCTGCACCCGGGCTATCAGCTCGATGTGGCTGAAGGGCTTGGTGATATAGTCGTCGGCGCCGAGTTCAAGTCCTTTAGCGACGTCGGTATCCTCGCCCCTGACCGTCAGCATGAGTATCGGCACATCGGCGAAGCGGCGTATCTCTCTGAGCACCTGGTAGCCGTCCATATCGGGCAGGCCGATATCCAGAATAACAACATCAGGACTCTCTGCTTCCACGAGCTCTATACCCTTGTGACCGTTGGCGGCGGATACTACCGTGGTGCCGCTCCAGCGTAACTGGAAACAGAGGGAGACTACTTCAATAATCCCCGGGTCATCTTCAATAACCAGAACCTTCATTATGCTCCTTAAACCATTACATAGGCTGTTTTGTGGCTTGCCGCGGTATGAAGAAGGAGAACGTGCTGCCTTTACCCGGTTCGCTGTCTACCCAGATTCTGCCCCCGTGGAGATCGACTACCTGCTTGGCCAGGGCAAGCCCCAGGCCCAGTCCTGGGTGGCGTTGCCTGTCAGAGCTGAGGCGGCTGTACGGCTTGAATAGCCTGTCCTGCTCTTCCTTGG
>DAOVRI010000098.1 GCA_030628245.1 Dehalococcoidales bacterium | reverse complement strand
GGCGGTTTTAGCCACTTCTTGAGTGATGGTGCCGTCGGCCTTGACCTGGGCGTAGTCCCTGACCCGCTTGAGCAGGCGGTTGGCCACGCGCGGCGTGCCCCGGGCGCGGCGGGCTATCTCTTTCAGCCCTTCCTCATCCGCGTCTAACTGGAGTATCCGGGCGGAGCGTTCCACGATTTTCTCCAGCGATGCCTGGTCGTAGAAATCAAGTCGGTACACGGCGCCGAATCTGTCCCGCAGGGGCGGACTGAGCAGGGCGTAGCGGGTGGTGGCACCTATCAGGGTGAAGCTGGGAAGATTCAGACGCAGGCTCTTGGCGCCGGGGCCTTTGCCGATGATGATATCCAGGGCGAAGTCTTCCAGGGCGGGGTACAGTATCTCTTCTACCGTCCGGTTGAGGCGGTGGATTTCATCGATGAAGAGGACATCGTGACTGCGCAGGTTGGTCAGGATAGCGGCCAGGTCTCCGGTGCGCTCGATGGCGGGGCCGGACGTGGTCTTGATGTTGACGCCTACTTCGGTGGCGATGATATGTGCCATGCAGGTCTTGCCCAGACCGGGCGGCCCGTAAAAGAGGACATGGTCCAGAGACTCCCCCCGGCCTTTGGCGGCGGTGATGGCTATCTTAAGATTTTCCTTTGTTTTATCCTGCCCGATGAAGTCGGCCAGACTCCGGGGTCTGAGGCTGGTATCAAGCGGAGCGTCCTCGGCACTGGGCTTACCCGATATAATACGAGCTATTGTCTCACCCCCTCAATAGACTGCGGTGAAAAGAAATTTAAGCAGGCTCTTCTTTGTCTTCTTCCCCGGCGGCCGTATCATCCTCCGGCGTTTCGGCAACTTCCTCTTCTTCTTCGCCGGTCGTATCGGTGTCCGGTGTCTCAGCTTTGTCTTCTTCCTCTACGCTTTCCAGCAGGTCCGATATTTTTTCGCCTTCTTCCCCGCCGGCTGCTTCCTCACCGATTTCTATACCGTCCTCTTCCGTCATACCCAGGCTGGCCAGTAATCTCATCGCTTCACTCTCTTCCTCACCGGAAGTCAATTCGGCTAACTCTTCTTCTGCCAGGTAGCGGGCAGGAATGAGCTTGCCGATAATAACGTTTTCCTTGAGGCCTACCAGTCTATCCACCTTGCCGCTGACGGCGGCTTCGGTGAGGATTCTGGTGGTTTCCTGGAATGAGGCGGCAGCCAGCCAGCTGTCGGTACTCAGGGAGGCCCTGGTTATTCCCAGCAGAACGGTGTGGGCGGTAGCCGGTTCGCCACCTTCGGCAAGTACCTTGGCATTGGTATCTTCATATGAGTACTTGTCGACAAGTTCATCAGGCACCAGTTCGGTGTCTCCGGCGGAATCGATGCGGACCTTGGTCAGCATCTGGTGCGTAATAACCTCGATGTGTTTGTCGTTTATGTTCACGCCTTGAGAACGGTATACCTTCTGCACCTCGTCAACGAGGTACTGCTGCACGGCTTCTTTGCCCAGTATACGCAGGATATCATGCGGATTGATAGAGCCATCGGTCAGTTGCTGACTGGCTTTCACTTCATCGCCGGTCTCGACCCAGATACTGGCGGTAGACGGGATGACATATTCCCGCTCCTCTTTCTCGGCATAGTTTATAACCAGCTGCTTCTTCTTAACGTTGGCTTCACCGGCAAAACGAGCTACTATCGGCTGGGTCTCTGGTGTCGTTGTCGTCTCAGAGTCGCCGCCTTTTTTCGCTGCCGGGGTTGCCAGTACCGTGCCGATATCTACCCATTGACCTTTCTTGACCATTACCTGCCAGCCTGCGGGCAACGGATATTCATCATGGTAGATTTCGGTGCTGGTGATTTTTATTCTCCTCCCCTCCTCGTTCTGGATTACCTCGGCGGTCCCGTCTATCTCCGAGATAATCGCCTGCCCCTTGGGTGTCCTGGCTTCGAAAAGTTCTTCTACCCTGGGGAGGCCGCTGGTAATATCGAGTCCGACCACGCCGCCGGTGTGGAAAGTACGTAGCGTCAGCTGGGTGCCGGGTTCGCCGATGCTTTGGGCGGCGATGATGCCCACGGCTACATCATGCTCGATGAGGCTTCCCCGGGCAAGGTCACGGCCGTAACAGAGCTGGCAGGTACCGCGCCGGGACTGGCAGGTGAGAGGCGACCTGACATGGACCGAGGTTAGACCGGCTGCGGTGATTTTTTCCATTTTTATTTCATCAATTTCCTCATTCTGTGCCACGATAACTTCGCCGGTCTCAGGATGGACGATATCGCTGGCCGCCATCCGACCGATTACACGCCCGGAAAGAGAAGGCAGCAGGCCTTTTTCTTTAGGTTCGGATATCCAGACGCCGTCGGTAGTGCCGCAGTCGTCCTGCGCCGTAATGACATCCTGGGCAACGTCTATGAGGCGCCGGGTGAGATAACCGCTGTCGGACGTCCTTAGAGCCGTATCCGCCAGACCTTTGCGGGCGCCGTGGGTGGAGATAAAGTATTCCAGAACGCTGTGGCCTTCGCGGAGGCTGGACTTGATAGGGAACTCGATGATTTTGCCGGCGGGGTCGGTCATCAATCCTCGCATACCGGCCATCTGCCTAATCTGGGAGATGTTACCCTTGGCTCCCGATGTCGCCATCATGTAGATGCCGCCGTAGCGGTCGAGGTTATTGGAGATGGTATTGGTAATATTGTCGGTTGTTTCCATCCAGACCCCGATGATTCCGTTGTACCTTTCGTCCTCGGTAATCAAACCGCGGTGGTACTGGTTTTCGATGGTGGCAATCCTGGTCTCGGCTTCTTCAAGCATCTGGGGTTTGCTCGCCGGGACTTTAATATCGTTCATGGCTATGGTTATTCCCGACCGGGAGGCATAGTGGAAGCCGAGACTCTTGATGCTGTCCAGCACATCGCCGGTCTCTTCATCGGGCAGCAATTTACAGCAGTTGGTGGCTATCTGTTTCAGGGTGGATTTATCGATTATTTTATTGAAGAAGCCCAGTTCCGCAGGCAGGACCTCGTTAAAGAGAATGCGGCCGACACTGGTCTTGAATTTCTCACCTGTTTCTTTGTTCCTGACTTCAATCTCTTCTCTCAGGTCGATGACGCCGAGTTCATAGGCGAGCTTGGCTTCTTCAAAGCTGCCGTATAATTTACCGTCTTCTTTACCCTGGTGCCGGATAGTGGTCAGGTAGTAGCAGCCGAGCACCATGTCCAGGGTCGGCGTTACCGTGGGTTCGCCGCTGCTGGGCAGCAGTATATTGTGGTGACTGAGCATCATATCCCTGGCTTCTTTAACGGCGGCCCGGGACAGCGGTATATGTACCGCCATCTGGTCGCCGTCGAAGTCGGCGTTGAAGGCGGAGCAGACCAGCGGGTGAATCTGGATGGCGCTGCCGTCGATGAGCACCGGCTCGAAGGCCTGGATGCTGAGTCGGTGGAGGGTGGGTGCCCGGTTAAGTAACACGGGTCGCTCCTTGACGACATCCTCCAGGATGTCGTACACCTCGGACTTGGCTCTCTCCACCAGCCTTCTGGCGCTCTTGATATTGGGAGCCAGCCCCTGCGCTACCAGGCGGCGCATCACGAAGGGCTTAAATAGCTCGAGGGCCATCCGTCGGGGCAGACCGCACTGGTGAAGCTCTAACTCGGGGCCGCAGACGATTACCGAGCGTCCGCTGTAGTCGACGCGCTTGCCGAGCAGGTTCTGGCGGAAGCGTCCCTGCTTGCCGCGGAGCATGTCCGAGAGCGATTTTAATTTATGGTTGCCGCTGATGGAGATAGCACGTCCCCTCCGGCCGTTATCGATGAGGGAGTCGACGGCCTCCTGGAGCATGCGCTTCTCATTGCGGATGATAATTTCCGGAGCGCCGATGTCAATCAGATGGCGTAGCCGGTTATTGCGGTTGATGACTCTCCGGTAGAGGTCGTTGAGGTCACTGGTGGCGAACCTGCCGCCGTCCAGTTGTACCATGGGCCTCAGGTCGGGCGGAAGCACCGGCAGCACGGTTACAATCATCCACTCCGGCTTGTTGCCGCTGTTGCGGAAGGCCTCCACGACGCGAAGTCGCTTGCTCGCCTTCTTGCGGCGTTGACCCGAGGAGGACTGGGTCTCCTGCAGCAGGTTATTGCGCATTTCGTCGAGGTTGATGCCCTTCATGATGTGTAGAACGGCCTCGGCGCCCATGCCGGCCTCGAAGACATCCCCGAATTTCAGTTTGAGGTCATGATATTGATTTTCAGTAAGCAGCTCCTTGACATGGAGTTCCTTGAGCTTTTCCGTATCAAGGGCGAGCTCTTCCTCGAGTTTGGTTTTTTCCTCGACGAACTGGTTGCGGAGTTTATTAATTTCCTCAACGGTGGCTTTATCCTGCTCCATCTGGGTGACCTGGGCCTCTACGGCTTGCTGGCGCTCCTCCATGTTCTGGAGGGCGCTTTCCTCAAGCTGTTTGATGGCCTCTTCACGGGCTTCCTCGTTTACCTGAGTAACGATATACTGGGAGAAGTAAAGGACATGTTCCAGACTGCGCGGCGAGAGGTCCAGCAGCAGGCCGAGTCGACTTGGTATGCCCTTGGCGAACCAGATATGGCTCACCGGGCAGGCCAGTTCGATATGCCCCATGCGTTCCCGGCGTACCTTGGCGCGGGCTACCTCGACACCGCATTTGTCACAGATAACGCCCTTGTAGCGGATTCTCTTGTACTTACCGCAGTAACATTCGAAGTCCTTGGTCGGACCGAAAATCCTTTCGCAGAAGAGGCCGTCGCGTTCCGGTTTCAGCGTGCGGTAGTTGATGGTCTCCGGCTTGGTTACTTCACCGTATGACCAGCTACGTATCTGCTCCGGTGAAGCCAGTGATATACGGACGGCATCAAAATCGTTAATCTCGAACATCTTCGTCTACCTCTCTCCAGCGTGGTTCTTCACTTTCTTTCAGCTCTGTCTCCAGTTTGTAGGCTTCTTCCATCGTTTCTTCTGCGGAAGCAATCTTGGGCTCTTCTTCGTTGATGACCTCAAGGGCCAGGCCCAGACTCTGTAACTCCTTGACGAGGACCTTGAACGATTCCGGCACACCGGGTTGGAGGATATCATCGCCCTTGATGATGGACTCGTAGGCTTTGGCCCGGCCGGTGACGTCGTCCGATTTAATCGTCAGCATCTCCTGGAGGTTGTGGGCGGCACCGTAGGCTTCCAGTGCCCAGACCTCCATTTCACCGAAACGCTGGCCGCCGAACTGTGCCTTACCGCCCAGCGGCTGCTGGGTAATCAGAGAGTACGGGCCGGTGGAGCGGGCATGGACTTTATCTTCCACCAGGTGGATAAGCTTCATCATGTAGATATTGCCGACGGTCACCGGCTGGTCGAAGGGCTCGCCGGTGCGTCCGTCATGCAGGATGACCTTGCCGTAAGTGGGCGGCGAGAATCTTCCTTCGGCATTGACCTTTTCCACCACTTCTTCCAGTTCCTCCGGGCTAAGGTCATGGCTGGGTATCTTCAGTTCTTCAAGCCAGAGACGTAATCCGATGTCTCTTGCCTGTCCCCGGAGAGATTCGTTGAAAACAGCTTCCCCGTCGTAGCCGTGGCTATTGACCCAGCTTATGGCGGCATCCTGTTGATAAGGAGTTTTATCTTTCCCGGGGGCAGGGTCAGTGGCGCCCGATTGCTGGGCAATCCAGGCCCGGCACAGGGCATCCTCAATGGCCATATCATCGGCGCCGTCAAAGACCGGGGTAAGCGCCCGGAAGCCCAGCACCTGGGCAGCCCAGCCCAGATGGGTTTCCAGGACCTGGCCGATATTCATACGCGAAGGGACACCGATGGGGTCGAGGATGATATCTACCGGCGTGCCGTCGGGCAGGAAGGGCAAGTCTTCTTTAGGGGCGATGATGGAGATAACACCTTTGTTGCCGTGTCTTCCCGCCAGCTTGTCGCCGACGGATACCCGGCGTTTCTGGGCAATCCAGACCTGTACCCACTGGTTGACCCCGGCAGGCAGGTCGTCGCCGCCGTTTTTGCTGTCTTTACGCGTGTAGACTTTCACATTGATGACTTTGCCCCACTCGCCGTGAGGGACCCTCAGAGAGGTGTCTTTGACTTCCCTGGCTTTTTCACCGAAGATAGCCCGGAGCAGTTTTTCCTCGGCGGACAGTTCCGTCTCGCCTTTGGGGGTGATTTTGCCTACCAGTGTGTCATCCGGTCTTACCTCGGCACCGATCCGGATAATACCGTCTTCATCAAGCTCACGCAGGCTTTCCTCGCCGACATTGGGTATGTCACGGGTAATTTCTTCCGGGCCCAGCTTGGTATCGCGGGCTTCCACCTCGTGTTTGTTGATGTGGATGGAGGTGAACATATCTTCCTCAACCATACGACTGCTGAGGATAATGGCGTCCTCAAAGTTATAGCCTTCCCAGCTCATAAAAGCGACCGTTACGTTCTGCCCCAGTGCCAGTTCGCCGTTCTCGGTGGCGGAGCTGTCGGCCAGTAACTGGCCGACCTCGACGCGGTCGCCTTTATTCACCAAAGGCCGCTGGTTGATGCAG
>DAOVRI010000083.1 GCA_030628245.1 Dehalococcoidales bacterium | reverse complement strand
GAATGGTATGGCAGCTAAATTGCAGCCGCTGGCTGACCGTGTTCTGGTTAAACCCATCGAAAAGGAAGAGAAGACGAAGTCCGGGATATATATACCGGATACAGCCAAAGAAAAACCCCAGGAGGGAAAGGTCCTGGCCGTTGGACCGGGTAAAATGTCCGAAGACGGTAAACTGATTCCGATGAACCTTAAAGTCGGCGATACGGTTATTTACTCCAAATACGGCGGCACGGAAATCAAGGTTGACGACGAAGAGCTGATTATCCTTCGCGAGAGCGATATTCTGGCGAAGAAAGGCGAGCCTGAGAAAAAAATATCCAAAACAGAAATACACCGTTTCTAATAAAAGGAGGGGAAATGGCAAAACAGATTATTTTCGGTGAAGACGCAAGACATGCCCTGAAGAAGGGAATTGATGCTTTAGCGGACGCGGTGAAAGTCACCCTGGGACCCAAGGGACACTGCGTGGCGCTGGATAAAAAATGGGGGGCACCATCGGTAATTGATGACGGGGTCACTATTGCCAAGGACATTGAGCTTCCCGACCCGTTTGAGAATATGGGCGTGCAGCTGGTCAAAGAGGCCGCCAGCAAGACCAACGATGCCTGCGGCGACGGCACGACCACCTCGACACTCCTGGCGCACGCTATCATCTCCGGAGGTTTCAAGAACATAGCCGCGGGCGCCGATGCCATGGCTTTAAAGAGAGGCATCCAGAAGGCGGCCAACGCTATCGTCGAGGAGCTGAAAAAGGCTTCCAAGGAGGTGAAAGACAAGGAGCAGATCGCTCAGGTCGGCACCATCACCGCCAAGGACACGGAAATCGGCGAACTGCTGGCTGATGTTATGGAGAAAGTCGGCAAGGACGGCGTTATCACCGTCGAGGAGTCCAAGGGTACTCAGTACGAAGTGGAGTATGTCGAGGGGATGCAGTTCGACCGCGGTTACATCAGCCCCTATTTCGTCACCAATGCGGAGCGCATGGAAACGGAAATCGATGACCCTTATATTCTGATTACCGATAAGAAAATATCGGCGGTATCCGACCTCCTGCCGGCCCTGGAGAAGATACTTCAAGTATCCAAGAACCTGCTTATCGTCGCCGAGGATGTCGATGGTGAAGCCCTGGCGACCCTCGTGGTCAACAAGCTGCGCGGCACCATCAACGTTCTGGCGATTAAAGCCCCCGGATTCGGTGACCGGCGTAAAGCCATGCTGGAAGACCTGTCCATTCTTACCGGCGGCACGGTTATCTCCGAAGACGTGGGGCGGAAACTGGACTCGGTTACCGTGGAAGACCTGGGCAGGGCCCGCCGCGTAACCTCGGATAAGGACAATACCACGATTGTCGAGGGCAAAGGGACCGAGGAAGCCATTACGGGGCGAATAAAACAGATTAAAGCCCAGATGGAAGAGACCACCTCCGACTTCGACCGCGAGAAACTCGAAGAGAGACAGGCCAAGCTGGCCGGCGGCGTTGCCGTGGTTAAGGTGGGCGCCGCTACCGAGGTCGAGCTCAAGGAGAAGAAGCACCGGGTCGAGGATGCGTTACAGGCAACCAAGGCCGCCGTAGAAGAGGGTATTCTGCCCGGCGGCGGTGTCGGCCTGCTCAGCGCTCTCCCGGTCCTGGGCAAGCTGAAGCTTTCCGGAGACGAAGCCACCGGTGTCGATGTCGTCCGCAAGGCGTTAGTCGAGCCGCTTCGCTGGATTGCCGTCAATGCCGGCAAGGACGGGTCGGTAATCGTCGATACCGTGAAAAAGAGCCCGAAAGGCATCGGCTACGATGCCGAGGATGATGAATTTACCGATATGGCGCAGAAGGGTATCATTGACCCGACCAAGGTGGTCAGGACCGGTCTGGAGAATGCTGCCAGTATCGCCGTCATGGTACTGATAACCGAATCTCTGGTCGCCGACATTCCGGAGAAGGAGAAGGCGGCCGGTGGTATGCCGGCCGGTATGGATGGCATGGGCGGCATGGGCGGTATGATGTAGGCCTGCCAGCCGGTACTTGAATAAATAGACAAGTCCATGAATGCCGCCGTCTAGCGACGGCGGCTACTTCTTTCTAACAGCCTTAATTGACCATTCATAGGTAACGCCTCTATACTTAAAATAGAGATATAACTCAAAGGCGGAATTGATATGGAGTCTACGGAAAACTGCGGGGTATGCGGTGATCCCCTTGTATACGGAACTGGAGAAGTCTCACGGCAGTGTGTCTTCTGCGGTAAAGAATTCAACACCCTGGTATCCTGTCCCAAAGGCCATTACGTCTGCGACTCCTGCCATTCACAAACGTCCCTGGATATTCTACGGGAAGTGCTGAATTCAACCACCAGCACCGACCCTGCCGAAATACTGGAAACGGTGATGTCCCATCCATCGGTGCCGATGCACGGGCCGGAGCACCATGCCATGGTGCCGGCTATTATCGTCGCAGCGGTGAAGAATACAGGCTACCCCGTACCTGAAGGCGCCGAGGAGAAAGCTCTGGAACGGGGAGTAAAAGTACCCGGCGGCTGGTGCGGCTTTTACGGGGCCTGCGGCGCCGCGATAGGCGTCGGTATCGCTGTAAGCGTACTCACCGGGGCGACACCACTCACGGGAAAGACGCGGGGGCTGGCCAATGAAGCGACGACTTTCACCCTGAATTATATGTTAGACGGAGGGCCGCGCTGCTGTAAAAGGGCCAGCCGCAAGGCACTGGAAGCCGCCGTCGAGTTCCTGAAAACGAGGATGGGCATTACCCTGAGCCAGGCCCAGGAAATTAACTGCCAGTATGTGGGGCGCAATCGGGAATGTATCCGCCAGGATTGCGCCTATTACGATAATAGCTAAATTTAAAGCTTCAGTAAATCTTCCAGGGGCTCGTCCGGACTGATGGGCCCGACCACCGCCAGGCGGAGTCCTTCACCCACCAGCAATTCTCCGGCCAGCTTCTGGAGTTCTTCGGCCATGATGGCATCAATAATGGCGATTACCTCATCGACGGTGAGGATATTCCCGGTGAGAAGCTCCTGCCCGCCCATCCAGCCGGACACGCTGCGGCTGTCCTCCATGCGCAGCAAGAGGCGACCCTTGGACAACTCTTTAGCCTTGGAGAGTTCCACTTCGGGGATCAATTCCTTAAGTCGGGACAGTTCTTCAAGGATAGCCCTGACGGCTACCGCCAGGTTCTTATTGTCCACTCCGGCGGAGACCGCGATGGACCCGGTATCGAGTAAGTGTTCAGCGTAGCTATGGATACTGTAGGCCAGGCCCAGCTTGTCACGAATCTCCGTAAACAGGCGACTGCTCATACCCTCGCCGAGGATGACATTGAGCAGGTCAAGCTTGAAGCGTTCGGGGTGGGTAATTGACAGGCCCGGCATGGCCAGGCACAGCTGGGTTTGCTCGGTATCGCGTTTCTCAATGAGCACACGGCGCCCTATTCCCCCGCGGTAAGGCGTATAGTCAAGGCGGGGCCGCCTTTTGTCCCATCCGGCAACTGCCCGGCTGACAGCACCCGCCACTTCATCATGCTCAATATCGCCGGCGATAGCCAGTACGATATTGCCGGGTTGATACTCTTTTGATAAATAATCCAGCATCATGTCCCTGGTGATACCCGCCACCGATTCCTTGCTGCCGGCAATATCGCGTCCCAGGGCATGACCGGGCCACAGCAACCCGTCAATCAGCATAGCCACCCGCTGTGAAGGGGAGTCCAGAGACATGTTAATTTCCTCTATGATAACCTGGCGTTCCTTTTCAATCTCCGCAGAGTCGAACGTAGAGTTGACGAGGATATCCACCAGCACATCGAGGGCGCTGGCAAAGTGCGGCCGCGCTACCTTGCACCAGTAGATAGTCAGCTCTTTATCAGTACCGGCATTGAGCATACCCCCCACCCCCTCGATAACCGTGCAGATTTCCGCGGACGTGGGACGCTTTTTCGTGCCTTTAAAACAGACGTGCTCGATAAAGTGTGAAATACCGGCCTGCTCATCAGTCTCGTACCTGGAACCGGCGCCGACGAAGAAGCTGATGGACACCGACCGCGTATGGGGCATAGCGGCGGTAACCAGGCGAAGTCCGTTATCCAGGGTAACTCTCTGATACAATAATTTAACCCTCCAGCAAGTAACGAGAATAAGATATTCTACGGTTTCTGCTTTCCAGTGTCAACTCAGGACGGCTAGTCCAGTTTCCGCAAGCGGGGTGAAAAGGCAATCATTCCCATGCTGACGACGGCCAGAGCTATAGCCAGCCCGCCGATAGACCACTCTATCCCCATTGTATCCGCCAGGATTCCGCCAAAGAAAACGCCGAGGCTGGACAGGCCGAACCCCAGCATCATAAAGCTCATGACACGTCCCCGATATCCGGGGTCGACGTAATACTGAACCAGGGTAAAGCCGATGGCTATCTGCCCCGTCTGCCCCAGCCCGATGAAAATAGCCAGTACCAGGGAGAGGTACCACCCCGTGTTAAAAGAAAAGACTATCAGCGCCAGACTCAGAATCAGGCCGCTGAACAGCATCAGAATGCCGCGCTTTTTATTCGACATAGAGGCCAGGACGAACGAGACCACGATGGCGCCTATTCCAGAGACGGCCATCAGTATCCCCAGGCCGACTTCACCCACCTTCAATACATCGTCGGTGAACATGGGGAGGAGCATGTTAAAGGGCATACCCAGTATGGTACAGCCGAGGGAGAACAGGAGGACAAGCATGATGGTAGTCTCGCTGCGTATGTAACGAAGCCCATCGACTAGTTCCGTCATGGGGCTGCTCCCCTGGCGGACTACCGGGCGATTGGGCGGTATCTTGAACAGGAAAAAAACAGAGAATATATACAGCGCCGTCATGATATAGTACACAGCTTCAAAGTCCCAGGCGGCGATAATGAATCCCGTGGCCGCCGGGGCTACAATCCGGAAAACATTCATCCCCATATTGCTCAGGGCTATTGCGTTCATCAGGTCCTCCGGCCTGACGATTTCAGGGACCATGGACGCGCGCGACGGCATCATAATACCCATAATAATTCCCTGAACAACGCTCGAAACTATCAGAACCCACCAGGAGCCGGGCACATCCTGACTCAGGTAGTTCATGGTTAGTGGGAGAGCGACGCCCAGGGAAACCACCGCCGAGGCTGCCTGACTATAAATCAGTACCTTCCTCTTCTCCAACCTGTCGGCCAAGGTGCCGCCGTAGAGTGACAGGATGAGCATGGGGATAGCCCCGGCTAGAGCCATCAGCCCCAGGATAGCCCCCGAACCGGTGATGCGGTAAATAAGCAGAGTGCGCGTCACCATCTGCATCTGCATGGGGGCCCAGTGGCCTATCAGGGAATAGTAGTAGAGGCGATAGACCGGGTTTCTAAAGGAACTGAAAATCCTCCTGCCGTACCCTGCTATGCCTCCCTCACCCGCCCCCGGCCCAGCCATGTTCAGGTCCTCGTTACGGTATTCGTCCAGATTATTGCTCACTTAATTAATCCCATAATTACCACTTAATCGATAATGAGGGAAAGCATCTTCCAAAAAAGAGGAGACCTCTCTGGGGAGTGCTTCTTTAATTTTAACACCGCTGCTCTCTTTCAGGCAAGGAGAGGCGAGAAACAGAATGAACTTACATTGACTTCACGAACGGGCGCTGCTAACATGATGGTGAGAGGTGAAGATGACAGGCAGGCAGGATATTCCGAGGCTGGTTCTATTCCCACAGACGGCTGAAGTCAATCAAAAGGACCACCTGGTAATCGGCGGCTGCGACGCCGTGGCGCTTGCCGAGGAGTTCGGCACGCCTCTGTACGTCTTTGACGAAGTCGGCCTGCGCCGCCGGTGCGCCGAGTTTACCACGGAATTCAGGCAGCGTTACCCGGATACTACCGTATGCTACTCGGCTAAAGCTTTTTCCACCAAGGCCATGCTACAGCTTGTCAAAGAAGAGGGGCTAGACCTGGACGTGGTCTCGGGCGGGGAGCTGGGCATCGCCCTCTCGGTGGATTTCCCCGCGGAGAGGATTCATTTCCCCGGCAATAACAAGTCGGCCGAAGAACTCGAAACGGCCATTCAATGCGGCATAGGCCACATCGTGGTGGACAACCCGTACGAACTCGATATGCTGCGGGAAATCGCCGGCAACCGGAAGGTCAATATCCTGCTGCGCCTGTCTCCGGGCATCGACCCCCATACCCACCGGTACAACACCACCGGCACCGTGGACTCCAAGTTCGGTTTTACGCGGTCTACCTGGGACGAGGCGGTCGCCACGGCCCTAGCCGCACCCAATCTGAACGTCGATGGCCTGCACTTTCATATCGGCTCGGGTATCTTCGAGATGGAGCCTTACGAGAAGGCTATTGAAGTTGTCCTTGAGTACGCGGCGGCGATAAAACAAAAGCACCACCTTGAAATCAGAGTGCTGAGCATCGGCGGGGGATTCGGTGTCCAGTACACGCTGGAGGAAGCACCGCCCCCCATTGCCACCTGGGCCGAGGTGATAGTAAACAAAATTACCAGCCAGTGCCGCGAGCTGGAGCTATCACTGCCGAAGCTGATTATTGAGCCGGGCAGGGCGATAGTCGCCCGGGCTGGGGTGGCGCTGTACCGGGTGGGGGTAATCAAGGACATACCGAACGTCAGGTGCTATGTCTGCGTGGACGGCGGCATGGGCGATAATATCCGCCAGCCGATGTACGGTGCCCGGCAGGAAGCACTGGTAGCCAACCGGGTTGCAGCCAGGGAAACCGGTAAGGTCACCGTTGCCGGCAAGTACTGTGAGCAAGGGGACATCCTGATTGAAGAAATCAGTCTCCCTGCCGTGAAAGCGGGTGATATCCTGGCGTTAGCCGACGGCGGTGCCTACTGCGTACCGCTGCAGAGCAACTATAATGCGTCGCCCCGTCCGGCTATAGTCTTCGTCAGGGAAGGGAAAGCCCGCCTCATCCGGTGCCGGGAAACACTTCAAGACCTTACCCGGTGTGATATCGTTTAACGAGGTGACTCTTAATGTGGCAGATAATCGGACAGACCCGCGCGGTCTCTCTGTTGCAGCATAGCCTGGAATCAGGCAATCTGGCCCACGCCTACCTGTTTGTCGGGCCGTCCCATGTCGGCAAGATGACCCTGGCCGTACATCTGGCGCAGGCGCTTAACTGTGAAGCCGCCGGGCGCCCCTGCCTCGAGTGCCCTCCCTGCCAGAAGATAAG
>DAOVRI010000084.1 GCA_030628245.1 Dehalococcoidales bacterium | reverse complement strand
TCACCAAAGATACCTCCTTTAGCTGCCATAAGGCTCTGGGCAGCTAGAATCTCTTCATCGTTAACCATATCAATAATTCCGCCCGATTCATCGCGAGCGGCTACTGCCTTTTGCCAGCTAGCCGGATTGCCTATTCTTATGGCTGAGGCAACAGTTTCTGGTTTCTCAACAGCATAGCCCCGAACGATAGGGGCAGCACCCTCGGCTTGAAACCCCATCATCCTGGGCTTATGCTTTGCCCTCCCCTTCTGATAATATTCCACAAAGCCCTTCCAGTAGGCGGTAATATTGCCGGCATTTCCCACCGGCAGAAAAAGATAGTCCGGGGCATCGCCGAGGACGTCGACAATCTCGAAAGCGGCCGTCTTCTGCCCCTCGATGCGATAGGGATTCAGAGAATTCACCAGCGTTACCGGGTGTTTTTCAGTCAGACCGAGCACGATGTTAAGCGCGCGGTCGAAGTTACCGTCGATGGCGACTATCTTCGCGCCGTGAATGACAGCCTGAGCCAGCTTGCCCATGGCGATATTACCCCGGGGAATAACGATGATGCATTCGAGTCCACAAAAAGCCGCGAAAGCGGCCGCGGAGGCGCTGGTATTACCGGTGGAAGCACAGATGATAGCTTTGCTGCCGTCCTCCACCGCCCTGGCGACGGCCATCACCATGCCCCTGTCCTTGAAGGAGCCGGTGGGGTGGCACCCTTCCAGCTTGAAATGCAGCTCGCCGCAGCCGTATTTCCTGGTCAGCCGGTCGCACCTGACCAGCGGAGTATCCCCCTCCCCGATGGTAAACAACGGGGTTTTGGGAGTAACGGGCAGGTAATCTTGATATTGAAGAAGAACTCCCTTTTTCATCGCTAACCGCCCTCTATTTCCTCGACCCGGATGAAATTGCTTATTTCCCTGACCACTTCGAGCTTTTCCAGCTCGCCGAGCGCTTTCTGCATGGCCTTCTCCCGGGCGGGGTGGGTCATAATCACTATTTCCGCCGTCTGCGTTTTACTATCCGACTCCGGCTGTATCGCCGACGAAATGCTTATATTATTCTTACCGAAGACGGTAGCAATCTGCGCCAGGACACCGGGTCGGTCGGCGGCGCTCAACCTGACGTAATACTGCGTTTCAATTTCATCCATGGGCTTGATACTCCTGCCCGCTACTGCTTTCCAGGTGGAGATACTGCCGATTCCCAGGACAATCTTCCGCGCCGAGGAAACGACATCGGCAATGACGGCGCTGCTGGTGGGATTGGCGCCGGCGCCTTCACCCATGAAGAGTACCTTGCCTGCGAGGTCGCCTTCAACCTGAACGCAGTTATAAACACCGTCGACCTTGGCCAGAAAGGAGTCGGCGGGAATGAATACCGGGTGTACCCTGACTTCAATGGAATCGTCACGCTGCTTGGCTATGGCCAGCAGCTTGATGGCAAAACCCAGCTCCCGGGCGTATCGAAAGTCGTGGCTGGTGAGTCGCGATATACCCTCACGGTAAATATCCTGCGGGCGCACCTGAGTCTGAAAGGCCAGTGAAGCCAGTATGGCCAGCTTATAGTTGGCATCTATCCCTTCGACATCGTTTTCCGGGTTAGCCTCGGCATAGCCCAGCTCCTGCGCCTGCTTGAGGGCCGAGGCAAAGTCCATGCCCTCCCGGGCCATCATGGTGAGGATATAATTGGTGGTGCCGTTGATGATGGCGAAAATACCGCTGATATTATTAGCCACCAGGTCATGCTTGAACGGGGCAATCAGCGGGATACCCCCGCCGACACTGGCTTCGTATTGCAGACCCACGCCGTGCCGCCGTGCCAGTGCCAGCAGCTCCGTGCCGTGCTTGGCAATAAGCTCTTTATTAGAAGTGACAACGTGTTTACCACTTTCGATAGCCCTTTTATGGTAGTCCAGTGCCGGGCTGACACCACCGATGGCCTCGACGACGATATCTATACCGGGCTCCCCGAAGAACTCCTCGTCATCGGTAGTGAAAAGCTCGGCAGGCATCTCTTTTGCCTGCGGGCGCGATAAGTCCTGCGGCAAGACCTTAATCTTACGCAGTACCAGTGGGCAACCAACCTTCTCCGCCAGCTCGTCCGCCTTGTCCGTCAGTACCGCGGCCACCTGTCCGGCAACCACCCCCAGGCCTATCAGCCCGACTCCGATTGTTTTTTTCTCCATGTTACCCCTCCGCTTCTTGCATATCCTTCAACGCCCGGTCTATCGCCCATTGCCCTAATTCTTCGGTCAAGTAGCTATTATCAACATCATTCTCAGGGTCACCCCACACTCTGTTAAGCCAGTCGTCAAAGAGCTGCTGTATGAGAGTAGTCCGGTCCTCGCTGCTGAGCTTCCTATCGTCATCCTTATCGACCACCTCTACCAGCCAGTATCCGCCTTTAGTCCAGTAGGCATCGTCACGGATGGGCTCACTCCATTTCCCCAACTCTACCCCCAGGCTGAAAACATATGCATCAAAGAGCTCGCTTATTTCTTCCGGCATTATCGTGCCCAGTTCCCCGTGCTTATCCCGGGAAGGACTGTAATCGGAATATTCATCGGCGATGGGCCTGAGTTCTTCTCCTGCTTCCAGTCTAGCTTTAATCTCCATCGCCTCTTCCTCGCTGCTTAAGAAGACGGCCGACACGCTGGCCGAACCCTCTTCCGGTATATCGTTAACCCTGTTCAGCCAGTAGCCCAATTGCTTATAAATTTCTTCATCGTAAAGGGGCTCGCTCAACGCCCCCACTTCCGCATCGAAGGCGTAGTCCAGGGCTACGACAGAGCCCAGCTGGTTTTTAAGTATGACCTCCGGGTGCCAGCCAAAGTCACCCTTATTTACATTTTTAGAGTAATAGTTTTGTGCGAACTCCTCGGCCAGCGCCGTAAAGTTATCACCACTCTGCAACCTGTTTCTGGTTTCAAGCGCCTGGCTCTCACTCTCCACCAGCATTGCCATGGCATGTACCTGTTCGTCAGACTCCAGTACCTGAGCCCCGAAATACCTATCTTTGAGCCGGGTCTGCAGCAACTGACCCCGGAAAAAACCGACGTAACCATCGCTTACAGGAGCACCCAAATCTTTCAGCCTTTTTTTCACTTCTTCATCACTTACGGTTATGCCGAGTTTCTCGGCTGCCTGCCTGACTAGCTCATCCTGCGTAACCTGTTGTATCACGCTACCGGCCATCGCTTGAAGATTTGAATCCGGCTGGCTTGCCCCGGCGATTTTCAGTACGTCAATGTAGTAACTCGTATCAAATTCGGTACCGTTTACCTTGAGAACTGTCTTGTGCAGGGGGAGTACCTCCCCAATTAACCACCCTATCAGGACGATTAAAACAACCGCGGCAATGACCGTAACCCCTCCGATAAAGACGAAGCGTTGTCGCCGTTTTTGCTTCTGCAGGTGTGATAGCTGACGCCGGGTAAATTCGCGCTGGGGTTTCTCTACTTTCTTTTTCTTAGCCAAGACTTTTCCCTTCTATCATAAATTTTACGGACTGCTGTTATATTTATAATGCATAAGCCGATTCTTTTTCAAATGCAGCTTCCGGGGACATGAGACAGGTAAGACCATCCGCAGAAAGTTTTTTACTTTTTCCATATGATGTGGCACTGCCATTTCGGCGAACTCTGGGGAAAATCGGACCGGAAGTGGGCGCCGCGGCTTTCTTCCCTGATAAATGCCGCTTCCGTCAACAACCGCCCGGTTAATATCAGGTTACTCAGCTCATAGGAAGGCTGTTCCGTAGGCGGACTTAACGAATGCTGCCATCCTGCCAAGATACCGGCCGCCTCGCTCAAACCTTCCCTATCGCGAATGATGCCGACCCTGTCCCAGTGTAACTGCTGTAGAGCGGTAAGTCCGGCATGTGGCAATGCCCGTGGAATCGGCCTCTGGCCGAGTGATGGGTACATGTCTCTGGCTCTCTCGACGGTAGTAATTTTCTCTTTTGATTTGTTTCTGGTTCTTTCCACTATTCTTTTGCTGAACACAATCGCTTCCAGCAGTGAGTTCGAGGCGAGGCGGTTTGCCCCATGGACCCCTGTGCAGGCCACTTCTCCGGTGGCGAATAAACCGGCAATATTCGTTTCTCCCCAGCTATTGGTCTTAATACCTCCAATCATGTAGTGCGCGGCCGGCGCCACCGGTATCAGGCTCCTGGTAATATCCAGTCCGTGGTCAAGGCAAAAGCGGTAGATATGCGGGAAACGGGCGGTAATGGTATGGGGCGGCAAATGGGTAACATCCAGGAAAACCCGGTCCGAGCCAGTCTTTTTCATCTCGTATAAAATGCTGCGGGCAACGACATCCCTGGGCGCCAGTTCCTCTTTCTCATGATAGTCGGCCATGAAACGGTAGCCCGCGGCGTCACGCAGCACTCCCCCCTCCCCGCGCACGGCTTCCGATATCAGAAAAGGGATAACACCGGGCATGCGGAGGGCGGTGGGGTGAAACTGGAAAAATTCCATGTCGGCAATCTCGGCGCCGGCGTTAAAGGCAAGAGCAATGCCGTCACCGGTGGCTATGTCGGAATTCGTATTGTATTTAAATAGCTGGCCGGCGCCGCCGGTCGCCAGAATCAGGTAGCGGCACCCGAATTCTTCAACGGTACCGGTACGGCATTCCAGGGCCCGGATGCCGGCCACCTTCCCCTTTTCCACCAGAATTTCGGTCGCCAGGAAATTCTCAAGCACCCGAATCCCGCACGAACGCACCCGCTGACTCAACGCAACTTCAATACGCTCGCCGGTGGCATCTCCCCCGGCATGAAGGACACGGGGCACGCTGTGGGCCGCTTCCATGGTCAGGGCAATCTCGCCGTCAAGAGTATCGAACGGCACCCGGTAATCCACAAGGTCGGCGATGCGCGCCGGCGCCTCCCTGACCAAGATACGTACCGCTGCCTCGTCGGACAGACCGTCGCCGGCATTTATCGTGTCCTGCAAATGCAGTTCCGGCGAATCATCCTTGCTGACAGCCGCCGCAATGCCGCCCTGAGCGTGCTTGGTATTGCAGTCGTCAATGCTGCCCTTGGTGATAACCAGCACGCTGCCCTGCTCTTTGGCCAGCAACGCCGTATACAGCCCGCCGATACCACTGCCCACTACTATGTAGTCATATTGGTTCATCTCTACTCTACCCCGTATCTGTCTCTTCGATTTAGTTACTAGCTCCTTCACCTTCACGTTTAATGTTAGCAGTTATAGTGACTGTCCAGTGTCCAATATCCTCCTCTATCCATGGGCGACTGTATTCAATAGATATAGTAGTAGTGCCTTTCTTAAGCGCCTTGAAAGTCCATACTTCTTCGCCAGAAGTGCCTGGAGGAGGGGGTTCTTCATATTCCTTGCCTACGTATTTGTGGCTTGTCTGCTGTACTATAGTTTCGTCACTAATCTCTGCAAACTCCGACCAACCAAAGCCTGTTGTTGGATTGGAGCCTAGAGTTACCGTGAGCTCCTCGCCTACTACGGCATTCATTACTGCGTCGATGTGCGGTTGATTTTGAAAGGTATCAATGGAAATAGATATAGTAGTGTAGGAAGGGTAATCTGAAACATCCACATCAGTGGTTGATGGTTCCTCCGGTGTTACCGTTATCGGTTCCGGTGTTGTTGGGGGGACGATAGGTGGTTCGGACGGTCCGCATGCTCCTCCTACAAATAACAACATACTTACCAACAGTAACGGTAGATACCACTTAGCTCTTTTCATGTTTGCCTCCCGACCTCAGTATGTCTCCCTATAATGAATCACCGCTTCATTTCCTTCCTGTCTCGCCTAGACCTTCAACCCTTTCAGGATATCGCCGGCGATGATACTTCGCTGCTTCTCCAGGGTAAGCTCGATAGCACCGGACTCTAGGGCACGACGACACAGTCTTTCCATGGGCAACCCTTCTATATAGGGCGGCCCGTTGAAAATATGAGCTACCCTGTCAACAACGGTCTGAACCATCTGGGTGGTGTATAACTTTACCATAGCCGCTTCACGCCATATCGATTTTCCATTATCCCACTTCCAGGCCGCCTCATACACCATAAGCCTGGCGGCTTCAATATTCATGGCGATGTCGGCCAGCGCCGCCTGGATGCTGGTACGCTTGAAAATGGGCTGCCCGAATGTTTCCAGCGATTGAGCCTGGACGGTAGCCTCATCGAGCAGCCTGCGGGCGACACCCACGCACCGGGCTCCCCTGACCACCCGCCGCTGCGGGAGCCATTTCCTGCCCAGGTGGAAAGCCTTACCCTCTTCACCCAGGACATTCTCTGCAGGCACCCGGCAATTTTTAAATACCAGCGACATTGGCTCCCTGACCTGCGCTAACCACCCGGTCTTCTCACCGCCGCCGGTAACGCTGAATCCCTTTGTATCCTTAGCCACCAGGAAGCAGGTTACGCCGCTATCGGTACCGGCGAAAACAACGGCAAAATAGTCGTCGCCGGCCCGGGAGAGCGATAGTTTTTTACCTTTAAGCAGGTAATGCCCGTTAGACTTCTCCGCTTTCGTCTTCATGCCGGATGGGTCGGCACTCCCGCCCGACTCCATCAGGGCCAGGTAGGATTTCTTTTGAGAGTTAAGAGCCGGCAGCAGGAATTCCTCCCGCTGTTCCTTATTGCAGTCGAAAAGAATGGGGGTTACATCCCCGAAATGAAAGGGGACTACCGTCTGCGCCAGTTCCTCTTCAACCAGGCAGACCCCCAGGGCGTCCAGCCCGGCACCCCCCAGCTCCTCCGGAACGCCGACACCCCACAGCCCCATCTCCCTGACCATCCCGGCGAGTTCCGCTTCTTTTTCTTCGGGAAGATAAGTACGGGCATCACTGAGGTCGGCGGCCCGACCCAGGATATCCCTTTCCAGCGGCTTGAGCTGCTCGTTAACAAAGTCATGTGCCAGACTTTGTATCATCTTCAGTTCTTCCGATAGCTCGAAGTCCATCCTGCTTCACCCCATAAGGTCAGTCGGAACTGATAGCTTCTTCAAGGAACAGGTCTAAATCAGGCTCGTCTTCATCACCGATTCTCCG
>DAOVRI010000181.1 GCA_030628245.1 Dehalococcoidales bacterium | reverse complement strand
TCGAGAGGATGAAGGAAGAAATCAGAATGGGGCGGACGCTGGGCGCCGCTGTCGAGGCCGGCTTTAACCGTGCCTGGTCAGCCATCAGGGACAGTAATATAACCACGATAATCGTATGTATCATTCTTTTCTGGCTCGGCAGCAGCATCGTTGCCAGTGCCCCGGTCATGGGCTTCGCCCTGACGCTGCTCATCGGTGTGATAGTAAGTATGTTCACCGCTATCGTCGTTACCCGGACGCTGCTTCGACTTTTCATTCATAGTCCTCTGTCCAAGAAGACAGCATTATTCAACATAGACAGGGGTAAGAAATAATGTTTGATATAATCGGTAAAAGGTTCTGGTATTTTCTTATCTCCGGGATAGTAATTCTCGTCGGCATTATTTCACTGCTGAGCGCCGGCCTGCCCTCGGGTATTGAATTCAGCAGCGGCTCCATGCTGACGGTAAAATTCGAAGAGCCGGTAGAGTATGACCTGTTCAAAGAGGAACTGCTCAGTCTGGGCTATACCGATGCTATTATCCAAAGCGCCGGTGAAGGGCAGTTCTTAATCCGCACCCACGAATTAACCGATGAAGAAAAGGCGCAGTTAGAGAACTCTCTATCCGACCGCTTCGGGGAGCTAACGGAGGCACAGTTCTCCTCGGTTTCCCCGCAGGTTGCTTCAGAAACGGTAAATAATGCCGCCATCGCCGTGGCTATAGCGGCTGTCGGCATACTCCTTTACGTTACGTGGGCTTTTCGCCGCATGCCCAGGCCTCTACACTACGGCGCGTGTGCGATCGTCGCCCTGGTGCACGATACCCTGATTGCCATAGGAGTGTTCTCCATCCTCAGCGCGATACTGGGCTGGGAGATTAACCTCATGTTTATCACCGGTCTCCTGGCTGTTATCGGCTATAGCGTTAATAACACCGTGGTTGTCTTCGATAGAATCCGGGAGAACCTGACCAAGGGAATCGGCAACACCTTTGAAGCCGTGGTGAATAACAGTCTGGTAGAGACCCTGAGCCGTTCCGTGAATACCAGCCTGACCACGTTAATCGTCGTCCTGGCAATACTCCTCTTTGTCGGGGCAACTATCCAGAATTTCGTCGTCGTTCTTATCATCGGCATAATCGCCGGCACCTTCAGCTCTCTATGTATTGCGCCGTCACTCCTGGTGGTATGGGACAAGGGCGAATGGGGCAGGTTCATTCCATGGCGCAAGTCTTCCGGTGGAAAAGCCTGATAACAGGGAAAAGGAATGTTTTCCGGTAGAAGCGGCGCAGCCAAACTCTCCATAATCATCGTCGTTGGCCTGATAGTGCTCAAGGTTGTCGTGGGCGTTATCACCGGCAGCCTGAGTGTCCTGGCGCAGGCGGTCGACAGTTTCCTCGACCTGTTTGCCGTCAGCGTTACCTTCCTGGCCATCCGGATTGCCGCCAGGCCGGCTGACGAGGAACACCCCTTCGGCCACGGTAAGGTGGAGAACATTGCCGCCGTCATACAGGCAATATTGATATTCATCGCCGGGGGTTCCATCATCTACTCGGCGGTGCGCCGCATTCAGACCCACGCCGCTCTGGAAATGACCGAGGCCGGCATCGGGGTGATGGCCGTCTCCATCATCGCCAGTATTTTCCTCTCCCGCTACTTGCTCAGGGTAGCTAAAAAAGAAGACTCGATGGCGCTGGAGGCTAACGCGCACAACATCGCCGCCGATGTCTATTCCGCCGCCGCGGTCTTCGTCGGGCTTATCGTGGTACGTTTAACCGGCCTTGTCATCATCGACGCCATCCTGGCCGGACTGGTCGCCCTGTATATTCTGAAAGTGGCTGTTGACGTTCTGAGAAACTCTCTCGGCGGGCTGGTGGACGTGAAGCTGCCGGAGGACGAGGAAAACAGCGTCAGGGCGGCCATTACGGAACATTTCGGCAGGGAGGTGGTCAGCTTTCACAAGCTGCGCACGCGCAAAGCCGGCAGCCAGCGTTACATCGACCTGCACCTGGTCATGCCCAAGCACGTCAGCATCGAAGACGCCCACAACATGTGCGACCACCTTGAGAAAGACATAGAGGAAAAGCTTGTCCACACCGACGTCACCATACACGTAGAACCCTGCGATGAAAACTGTGACTCTTGCGACCTTACGTGTGACGAACGGAAGGAGTAGAGATTTTTATCCCCCCGCCTGTACGTAGTTAATAATCCCCTTGACGATGAACTGCCCGCCGAAGTAGAGCAGCGCCAGACTCAGGACGATAAAAATCCACTCCTGTACTCTCTGGCTCCAGAATGAGTGTGTCTTGTAGACCGTAAAGGAGACCAGGGACAGCCAGACCAGGTCGCACAGCCAGTGCACCACGATGAAGAGAACCAGACCCGAGGTACCGACAGCATTAAGGAAGGTCATCAGGAGCAGGCTGCCCACCGTCACCCACCACACCAGGAAGAACGGGTTGAGTCCGCTCATCAAAATACCGGCGACGAAGGCATTGTAGGTCGTATCCTTACCTTCTCTGGCCAGTTCCCGGCGGGCACGGAAAAGCCCGACGCTCATCCAGGCAATCATGCCGCCGCCGAGCACGCTGAGCACCAGCTGCACGATATTACTCTCGAAGAACTGGGCGACACCAAAATATATAAGCAGTATCAGGGGCACCTCGATGACGGCATGGCCCAGAGATACCCATACGCCGGCCCACGGTGATTTCAGGCTCTTGGCCAGGGTCACGGTAAACATGGGCCCCGGCATCATCACGCCCGATAATGAAGTTACGACAACAGTTCCTAACGCCGCCAGCATTAAAGCTCCCTCTAAATAGAAAATAGTTCTTTTCATTATAGCAAATACGAACGATTTTTATCTTGTTAATTTTTAAACCCCATCCCCCTTTATCCCCCTTCCCCTTACTAAGGGGAAGGGGGAGGGATAAGGATGAGGGGCTTTGCCCCTCAAACTCCCCATGCGTATTAAGCGGGGCGTCTAAGAGTGGCTGCCGCCCCTCTTTTATATATCTCTCCCGCTTGAGTTCACACTTTTATTGCACTATACTTAGGCAAAAAGGGGGCAGGATAGTTGTCACTGGACCTGACCAAGGTAGCGGCGCAGGTCGTCGCCATGATTTCCGGACTTAAAGACTCACGCGCGGAACGCGAAAAACGCCTTAAGTTCGCCCTGGAAACGCTAGGCAACCCGGCTATCGACCTCGACACCTTGAAGAAAAAATGCGCCGCCAGCAAGACGACCTGGCTGGTGGCCGAACTGGTCGATGGACTCGCCCGGCGCTACCCGGAGCCCCCCACCCCCGCCGACTTCACCGTCATGGCCAGCGACGGCTCCCATATCGACGTCGACCGCCACCGCTCGACGCGCTGCTACCTGATAAATATCGGCTCGGCGGTTATCAACTACGGCAGCCAGCCGGATGCCGCCCTTTCGAGCTCTCCACGCCTCTACTCCGACGATAAAGACCTGGCCATTACGCCGCCGGGGGGCGGCCGCGAGCAGCCGGTGGAGGGAACCATCCTGGGCATTAAACGCAGCATCGAGGAATGCCGCCACCTGGCCGACCTCGCTGCCGGACAGCCCGCCGGTAGCACCAGCCTGGCCTTGCTCGACGGCACGCTCATTCTCTGGGGACTGGAAGCGTACCCGGAGTTCGTCACCGATGTTCTGCTGGTCAACGGCCTGCTGAAATACCTCGATGCCATGAGAAAGCTCAACGAGGAAAGAAGGGT
>DAOVRI010000213.1 GCA_030628245.1 Dehalococcoidales bacterium | reverse complement strand
CCTGAAATACGTCACCGGCTGGGACCGCTCCGAGGAAGAACTGCTCAAGAACGGCGAGAGAATCGCCGTTATGAGGCATGTCTTTAACCTTCGCGAAGGCGATAATCCGCTGGAGCGCTTTGTCCATCCCAGAATCCCGGGCATCCCACCGCAGACGGAGGGCCCGCTCGCCGGAGTCACCAGGGATATGGAAGCGCAGGCCTACTGGAACCTCGGCGCCCTCGATTGGGACCGGTTTACCACCAAACCCAGCCTGAGTAAGCTGCAGGAGCTCGGCTTGGATGACGTGGCTGATGAACTCTATCCTCCCGAGGAACGCCAGCACGGATTCGGCCCGCCGCCCGGATAATATGGCATAGAAATGCAATATTTGAAAATAGTGTCGTAAAAAGTGGCGACCCCGGTGGGATTTGAACCCACGATCTCCACCGTGACAGGGTGGCATGTTAAACCGCTACACTACGGGGCCTTATAAAAGAGTCTAGCAAAGGTGTGATACTGTGTCAAGGCAGGCTGCTCTCGCCCCTGGTCTGGATGCTAACATAACCTTGTTGTCTCCCATTCTGGTTTATGGTATAATAGCGTGAAATTAGCTTAGGAATCGGACGGTGCCAAGAAAAAAACAAGAGCCAAAAGTAGAAGATACGAGATTACAGGACTACGAAATGGTATTTATCGTCAGTCCTGAAATAGCCGATGAGGCTTTAGAGAGTAAAATAAACGGCGTAAGCCAGTTTATTACCGGCAGGAACGGCGTTATCGACTCCGTCGAGCAGTGGGGGAAAAAGAAACTGGCCTACCCGTTGAAGCATTTCCTGGAGGGTAACTACGTTTTAGCCAGGTTCAAGCTAAGCCCGGCACGATGTAAAGAACTTGAAGCGAACTTGAAGATATCTGAGGAGATTCTGCGACATCTTTTAATTAAAGTAGGCGGTTAAGTTCGAAAAGTATCAAGCTCATGAGTTGTATCGGGGAGGTGAAGAGGCAATGCCGAGTCTGAACAAGGTGACGATAATTGGGAATATTGGGAACGAACCTGAGATGCGTTTTACTCCGAATGGAAAGCCGGTGACATCTTTCTCCGTGGCCACTAACTGGGTCTATACTTCACCGGAGGGAGAACGCCGACAGGAGACGGAATGGTTTAATGTGGTGGCCTGGAACAGGTTGGCCGAACAGTGCAATCAGTTTCTGGCCAAAGGCAGGCTTGTCTACGCCGAGGGGAGGATACATACCAGAAACTGGGAAGGCCAGGACGGACAGCCTCATTCCAAGATTGAGGTAATAGCCAACCGGGTGATATTTCTGGACAGGCGCGGGGCGGCCGTTCTTCCGGAAGAGAAGTCGGATGATACCGGCATTCTCCCGGAAGAGAAAGCGGATGATGCCGGCGTTTCCGAAATGGACCCGGAAGACCTTCCGTTTTAATTAGAGACGAGAATTTATAATAAAATATAGAGGACAGGATGGCACAGACGAGAGACACCAGGACCAGGAGGCCCGGCAGGTCGAAGTATATACCCAAGCGTAAGGTTTGTTTCTTCTGTCGGGACAAAGTCAAGCACATCGACTACAAAGACCCGGCATTACTGCGGCCTTATATATCGGATAGAGGTAAGATTGCGCCACGTCGTAAGAGCGGCGCCTGCGCCAAGCACCAGCGTGCGCTGGCTATGGCCATTAAGAGGGCGCGGCATCTGGCTTTGTTGCCGTACGTACCGGCACATATCCGTAAGACGGGGGGCGTTGGTTTAAAGAGCTGATATTCTCTGGATTTAATCGTTTCTTACTTTTCCATTCACTCGAGAAAATGGTCTGTTATTAGCAGGGAGTTAAAGTGCCAAAAAGGACATATCAACCGAAGAAAATTCCCAGGAAGCGTGAGCACGGCTTTTTAAAAAGGATGAGCACACGTGGTGGCCGCGCTATCCTGAAATCCAGGCGATTGAAGGGTCGGCAGAAATTGACCGTTGTCTAACGGCGATATCAAATGACCCGGTTGGGGTAGCCGTGAGGGGAGAACAACATTTAACCAGGAAAACACAGTTCGAGCTGGTTTATAATGAAGGCAAGACTTGGACAGGCAAGGAGATAGTGGTAAAGGCCCTGCCCAACGGGCTTGACTTATCCAGATATGGCTTTACGGTCAGCCGTCGTGTAGGCAAAGCGGTGGTTCGCAACAGAGTAAAACGATTGCTGCGGGAGATAGTGAGACAGACTCCGCTGCAACCGGGTTGGGATATCATCTTCATCGCTCGTACTACGGCGGCGGAGGCTGATTATACGAATCTAGGGAAGTCGGTCAGGAAGCTGTTATTTAGGGCCGGACTGTTTGTGGGGGAATATGAAGGCGTTAGCCCTGGAGCTAATTAGGTTTTATCAGCTCACGCTGTCGCGGATTATGCCGCCGTCCTGTAGGTTCAGTCCGACCTGCTCCCAGTATACCTGTGAGGCTATAACTAAATTTGGAATTTTTAAAGGAATAGGGTTGGGCATCAGGCGTATTGCCCGGTGCCACCCTTTTAATCCGGGCGGTTATGACCCGGTACCGTGAAGTTTGGTGAGTCCCGCCAGTCTTTTCCTTGAAGGAGAATGCAGTGAATTTAAAGGGTAAGTGGCGAGTCGGCCGGGTAGCCCTTCTGGCGATATTGATTATCGCTGTTGGCATGGTCGGTTTCGGTTGTGTCAAAGGCCTGGCGCCGATTGGATGGTCGGGTGGAACCGTGTCCGACGGTACTCTGTTCGTGGGCTCCAATGAAGGCCGTCTGGTAGCGCTTAATCTG
>DAOVRI010000069.1 GCA_030628245.1 Dehalococcoidales bacterium | reverse complement strand
TGACTGACTGGCCGGAACTGGAAAGTAAATACTATATGCAGGTCGTAGTACGCGTTCCGGTGACCCTGGTAAGGGGAGAAGGGGCGCGGGTCTGGGACGATAAAGGCAAAGAGTACCTGGACTTCGTCGGCGGATGGGCGGTCAACAGCCTCGGACACTGCCCCCCGGTGGTGGCCGACGCCGTGGCTGAGCAAGCGCGTACCCTTATCCAGACTTCCAATCAGTTCTTCACCGTTCCCCAGGTTAAGCTCGCTCAACTTCTGGTCGAGAATAGCTGTCTCGACAGGGTTTTTATCTGCAACAGCGGTCTGGAAGCCAATGAAGGGGCCGTGAAGCTTGCCCGACGTTACGGAAGCCTGAAATTAAACGGCGCTTACGAAGTTATTACGGCTTTAAATTCCTTCCACGGACGCTCCCTGGCAACGACTGCCGCCACCGGGCAGGAGAAGTTTCATAAGCCCTATACCCCTGTACCGGCAGGTTTTATCAGTGTGGCATTTAATAATATCGATGCTGTTAAGTCGGCCACCAAGGACAAGACCTGTGCCATCATGCTGGAGCCGATTCAGGGGGAGGGGGGCGTTAATATCCCCGATGATGATTACTTGAAAAAGGTGAGAAACTGGTGTGACCGGAAGGGGATTCTGCTGATACTGGACGAAATTCAGACGGGGATAGGCCGCCTCGGGACGATGTTCGGCTACGAACAGTACGGTGTTGAACCCGACATAATGACCCTGGCGAAAGGTCTGGGTAGCGGCATACCCATCGGGGCACTGCTGGCCAAGGAAAGCGCTTCCGTTTTTGCTCCGGGTGACCACGGCTCTACTTTCGGGGGCAATCCGGTCACCTGCGCTGCCGCCTGTGCCACGCTAAAATACATTATCGATAATGATATCACCGGAAATGTAAAGAAGGTGGGACAGTACCTCATGGAGGAGCTGCAAAAATTAAAGAAAAAACACTCCTTCATTACCGAGGTACGGGGGCGCGGGCTCCTGGTAGCTATTGAATTCAATAGCGATATGGGCCAGGACGTATTGATGGCCTGCCTTGAGAAAGGACTGCTGGTCAATAAAGTAAAACCCAATGCCATCCGCCTGATGCCGCCGCTGATTGTCGGAAATAAGGAAGTCGACCGGGCTATCGGCATACTGGATGGGGTATTCTCTGGAATTGTTAAGTAAATATTGCTAAAATGAAGTTGAAGAAACGCTAATGTTAAAAAAAATCGGCAGCCTGGGGATTGTGGTATTACTGGTAGCTGTTCCCCTGATTGCCATTGTTTGGCTGACTATATTTAGTTCAGAGGTCGGAATGGCTAAAGATATCGGGATACAGGGACCCCCGTTGACCGCGTGCGACCGTTCGGCGGTGCCGCAATCGGTAGTGGATGACGCCGTTGAACTGGCCAGCGAGTTGGTAGGGAAAGGCCAGGAAAATACACAGAATTTTGTAGACCAGTTGCTGGCGATGTATACGGAAGTTAAAGACCTGGATGTCGTCATTGTCTTCAATTCGGGTGGCTGGGGGTGGAATTTAACAAATGAAACGCCCGGCTGGGCCAGTATTCTGGATGGCATTAAATCGCAGCTGAAGAGCCAGGGGTATAATTCGCTGGTGTTGAACTACCGGCGTACCAGCAGCGGCATTACAGGCTGTCTCAAGGAGTTTTACGAAGCGACCTCCCGTTATCCGCATAAGGCCAAAGACCTGGCCTGGCGGGTGGAGTTTCTCACCGACCACCTTCCGGACCTGAGAGTTATTGTGGCCGGGGAGAGCACCGGCACGGTAATTTCCGATAAGACCATGGGTATTTTAAAAGACAAGGCCCAGGTCTACAGTATCCAGACGGGCACGCCTTTCTGGCACAAGCCTAGTGCGCTGGACAGGACACTGCTGATGAACAGTAACGGAAGAGGCGTTGATACCTTTAGCTACGGCAATGTCCCTGCCATGATATGGTCTACCGTCAAGGGATGGTTCGGTTTGACCTCGCCGGAAGATAATCCGGGCAGCATTTTAAGCTGGTTGAAGGCACCAGGGCATGACTACTCGTGGCAATACCCCGGCGTATGCTCCGAGGTCGAAAAATTCCTGGAAGAAAATTTCGGTAAGAAGGAGTAATAGCTTCTATTGATGGAGGGACGGAGTGACGGATAAAGTTGTGCTGGCTTACAGCGGTGGAGTGGATACCTCGGTAGCCATTAAATGGCTGCACGAGAAATACAATCTGGATGTTATCGCCGTCACCATAGATGTCGGCAATGAAAAGGATTTCTCGGAGATTCGCCAGAAAGCGCTCAAGGTCGGCGCTGTAAAAGCACTGGTAATAGACGGCAAAGAGCTGCTGGTAAAATATTTCCTTTTCCCGGCATTACAGGCGAATGCCCTCTACGAAGGACAATATCCCCTGGCGACAGCCCTGTCGCGACCGCTCATGGCCAAGCTGCTGGTGGATACGGCGGTAGCCGAAGGGGCGGTAGCGATAGCGCACGGCTGCACCGGCAAGGGAAACGACCAGGTAAGATTCGAGGTCGGCATAAATGCCCTGGCGCCGGACATGAAGATTCTTGCCCCCGCCCGCGAGTGGGGGATGACGCGCGACGAGACAATCGATTATGCCCAGAAGCACGGCATACCGCTTCCCATCACCGCCCAGAGTCCGTATTCCATCGACGAGTGTGTGTGGGGCCGGGCCATCGAGTGCGGTGTCCTGGAGGACCCCTGGGCCGAGCCCCCGTCCGATACTTACAAGTGGACCAAGTCTCCGGCGGAAGCCCCGGACAAACCGCAGTACGTGGAAATCGGGTTCGAGAAGGGTATCCCGGTAACAATCGACGGTAAGGAGCTTGACGGGCTCGACCTGATTCAAAAGATGAATGAAATCGGCGGGCGGCACGGCGTGGGCAGAATCGACCATATCGAGAACCGGGTCGTCGGCATAAAGTCGCGTGAAATCTACGAGGCTCCGGCGGCCGTCGTCCTGATACAGGCCCACCAGGCGCTGGAAGCCATGAATATGTCCAAAGACCAGCTGCGCTTCAAGCAGAAGGTTGCCGTGGAAATCTCCGACCTTGTCTATAACGGTCTGTGGTTCAGCCAGTTGAACCGGGATTTGTCCGCCTATATACTCAGCTCTCAGCACTACGTGACCGGCACGGTCAGGATGAAGCTGTTCAAGGGCACGGCGACCGTCGTGGGGCGGAAGTCGCCGTGGTCGCTTTACAATCTGGCCCTGGCCACCTATGATAAGGGCGACCAGTTTGACCAGAAGGCCGCCGAAGGCTTTATAAATATCTGGGGGCTGCCGGTCAAGACCCAGGCACAGATACAGCTACTGGGGGATAATGAAGGGCCGCTCAGCATCATGGGGCCCGCCGAATCAGAGGAAGAATGAAGTGAGTCATATCAGGGGTCGATTCAGCAAGCCGGCTGATAAGGTGGTAGCGCAGTATACCGCCTCGCTCCCCTTCGACCATCGTCTCTACCGGCAGGACATCGTCGGCAGCACAGCCCATGCCAGAATGCTCGCCAAACAGGGCATCATCGCGGATGAAGAAGCCACAAAAATCATCGATGGGCTGAAATCCATCCAGCAAGAGATAGAACAGGGCAAATTCAAGTTCGAGGCGGAGCTGGAAGACATCCACATGGCAATAGAGTCGCGCCTCATCGAGAAGGTTGGGGAGGTGGGACGAAAACTGCATACCGCCCGCTCCCGCAACGACCAGGTAGCCCTGGATATGCGCCTCTTCACCAAAGAGGCAATCGCCGATACTTTAAACGGAATAAGGGAATTTCAACGGGCGCTGCTCGACCTGGCCGAAGCCAATAAAGATGCCGTCATGCCCGGATATACCCATTTGCAGGTAGCGCAGCCGGTGCTGCTGGCACATCACCTCCTGGCTTACTTCGAGATGCTCCAGCGCGATGTAGAGCGTTTCAACGATTGTCTGAAGAGGGTCGATGTAATGCCCCTGGGCAGCGGGGCGCTGGCGGGGGTCGCCTATGACGTGGACAGGGAATTCTTAGCCAGAGAGCTGGGCTTCAGCAATGTTAGCCAGAACAGCCTGGATGCCGTGGCCGACCGTGATTTTGTGCTGGAGTACGAGGCGGCGGCCAGCATCTGCATGATGCACCTTTCCCGCCTCGCCGAGGAAATCGTGCTGTGGTCTTCGGCGGAGTTCGACTTTATTGAGCTGGACGAGGCGTATGCCACCGGCAGCAGCATCATGCCCCAGAAGAAAAACCCGGACGTGGCCGAGCTGGCCCGCGGTAAGACGGGACGTGTCTACGGCAGCCTGATGGCCCTCCTGACGACAATGAAGGGACTGCCCCTCGCCTACAACCGGGACATGCAGGAAGATAAGCAGGGTTTTTTCGATACGGTGGATACGCTGCTCTCGACGCTGGAAGTCTTCGCGGGCATGGTGGGGACGCTAAAAGTCAAGGCAGAGAATACCGCCAGGGCGGCCGGGCGTGGCTATATGCTGGCGACAGATTTGGCCGATTACCTGGTAAAGAAGGGCGAAGCCTTCCGCACGGCACATGATATCGTCGGCAGGCTGGTGAGCTACGCCGCCGAAAGAGGAAAATCGTTCGCTGAACTCAGCATAAATGAATATAAGAAGTTCTCGCCGCTATTCGGCGATGATGTCCGCAAAATCAGTGTTGAGTCGTCCCTTGCCGCCAGAGACGTTGTCGGTGGGACAGCCCCGAAGCGTGTCAAGCAGGCGCTGGCTGAGGCACGGAAGATAGTAGTGGGGGGATGACGTGGATTGTCCGGTTGGGTCCGGGGGGTTTTAAGCGTTAGCGACCTTATGCTGAGTGCGCAGGCACCTGGTGCACAGGTTGAGCCGTTTTGCCTGACCGTCAATATAAACGGTAGCGGGATGGATATTGGGTATCCAGCGGCGGTTGGTGCGGCGCTTGGAGTGACTGACATTATGGCCGAACTGTGGTGTTTTCCCGCATAAATCGCACTTCAATTTCTGTCTCCTTTGAATACCGGGAGGGCTATTGCATTATTTACTAATACATAGTAACATAGTGCATTAAGATTAGCAAGAAGTGCATCCTTGGTGGGGGACGCGAATCTGAGTAATCTGGCAAGGATGGTGTAATATGAGCCAAATGAATTCTGTAGCCGGGCAGGACATGAGGGATATGTTCTCGGCGGCTACCTCCTGGTTGGAGAAAAGCTCCGCCGATATTGACGCGCTGAACGTTTTCCCGGTGCCGGACGGCGATACGGGAACGAATATGATGCTGACCATGCGCTCGACGATGGAGGAGGCCTACCGGGCCCCCGACCACAGCGCCGCCGGCGTGGCCCACGCCATGGCCAGAGGCGCCCTGATGGGGGCGCGCGGCAACAGCGGCGTTATCCTCTCGCAGATATGGCGCGGTCTGGCGCAGGGTCTGGAGGCTAAGGAGTCCTTTACCGCCGCCGACCTGGCTGCGGCCTTACAGCAGTCGGCGCAGATTGCCTATAAAGGGGTGAGCAATCCGGTCGAAGGTACCATGCTCACCGTTATGAAGGATGCCGCGGCGGCCGCTCAAGCGCAGGTTGACACCGGCAACGAAGACGTCATAGCGTTAATGGAAGCTACGGTGAACGCTGCCGGCGAGTCCGTGGCTAATACGCCGATGCTTCTCAAGGTATTGAAAGATGCCGGGGTGGTTGACGCCGGTGGACAGGGTGTCTATACGATTCTGGAAGGCGCCCTCCGCTACCTGCGGGGTGAGACGGAGCTGATGCGCCTGCGCAAGCCGCAGATAATCGTCAGCGATATACCCCATGTTGCTACAGCACCGCAGTCAATAGCCATCGATGAGGTGCCCTACGGCTATTGTACCGAGTTCCTGCTGAAGGGAGAGAAGCTGGAACCGGAGGATATCAAAAAGAGACTGGTAAAGAAGGGCGAGTCGCTGATTGTCGTTGGCGACGACTCGGCGGTGCGTATTCACATCCATACGCTGACGCCCGGCAATATCCTCCAGTTAGCCGCCAAGCTGGGCACCATGCATCAGGTGAGCATCCGGAACATGGACGAGCAGCACCAGGACTTCCTGGAAATGCAGAAAGAGAGGATGCCCACCACCGATACGGCCGTTATCGCGGTAGCTGCGGGAGACGGCTTGGCCGATGTCTTCGGCAGCCTGGGGGCAGCCGCCGTTGTTCCCGGGGGCCAGACGATGAATCCCAGCACCAAGGATATCCTCCAGGTGGTGGAAGCGACGTTTTCCGATAAAGTCATTATTCTGCCCAATAATAAAAACATCGTAGCTACCGCCAATCAGGTACAGTCCCTGACCGAGAAGAAAATCATGGTAGTACCCACAAAAACAATACCGCAGGGTGTTGTAGCGCTCCTGGCATTCGACTATGAAGCGGAAATCAATACGAACGCCGAGATTATGGAAAAGGCTCTATCATCGGTGAAGACTATCGAGGTTACACGCTCGGTGCGTGCCACCAAGATAAACGGATTGAAGATTAAGCGGAAACAGCCCATCGGCCTGCTCGACGGGGAACTTATCGCGGTGGGCGATACCAACCTCGAAGTTGTCAACCAGCTTCTGTCCAGGCTGGGACTGGAGAAGGCCGAGGTAATTACTATTTACTACGGGGAAGATGCCGAGGTAGCGGAAGCCGAGCAACTCAGCGCCGGTATCATGGAGAAATATCCTCAGTTACAGGTCGAATCAATTAGTGGCGGTCAGCCACATTATAGCTATATCATATCCATTGAGTAGATAAGGAGGTATAAGGGGATGACAGTGAAAATAGTTACCGATTCTTTATCCGACATTACCAGTGACCTGGCCGGCGAGCTGGGGATTACCGTGGTGCCGTTGTACGTGCGTTTCGGCGAGACAGTCTATAAAGACAGGGTGGAAATTACCGCCGAGGAATTCTACCGTAGATTGGTAAGTGAGTCCACTTTGCCTTCGACGACACAGCCAACACCCAATGATTTCATCCAGGTATATGAAGCTCTGGCCAAGGAAACCGACGAAATCCTGGTTATAACTATCTCCAGCAAGCTCAGCGGTACCTATCAATCGGCGACGCAGGCAAAGGAACTGGCGAAAGGGAAGTGCCGAATCGAAATAGTTGATTCGCTATCGGTGGCCATGAGCCTGGGACTGATAGTTATTTCCACGGTTAATGCCGTTAAGGCCGGGGCCAGTCTGGATGAAGCGACGGACCTGGCGCGCCGGGCAGTACCGCGGTCACATCTTGTCGCCTATTTCGATACCCTTAAGTACCTGGCCAAGGGCGGACGTATCGGCAAGGCCAGCGGATTTTTGGGCTCGTTGTTATCGGTAAAGCCGATACTTACCGTAAAAGACGGCGAGATGTCCCCGTTAACGAGGGTGCGCTCTTTAAGCGCGGGGCTCGACTATTTGTATAGTTACGTCGAAGGCTTTTCCAATATCGAAGGGCTGGCCGTAGAGCATGCCACGACTCCTGATGATGCCGACCAGCTCGTCGAGCGCCTGGGCGCGATTTACCCCAAAGAAAATATTTACCGGTCGGTCATCAGTCCTGTCGTCGGCACTTATTCCGGGCCCAAAGCTCTGGCACTGACTGTCCTGGAGGCTGAGAAAAAGTAATGCCGGTCAAAGTAGTCACCGATAGCGTCTCCGATATTTCTCCGGCCATGGCGGCCGAGCTGGGAATAACAGTTGTTCCTCTGAACGTTGTCTTTAACGGCTATACTTACCGCGACGGCGTCGATATGACTACCGACGAGTTTTACCAGAAACTTGAGCATGAAGAGATTCACCCGACCACTTCGACGCCGGCGCCCCAGGTCTTTGCCGAGGTGTATGACAGGCTGGCCGATGAGACGGACGAGATACTGGTCGTAACGATTGGTCGTAAGCTAAGCGCCACCGGGGATTCCGCCTTCAAGGGCATTGAGGTAATGAAGAAGAAATGCCGGGTGAAGGTGGTTGTCTCGGAAATGGCGATGATGGCGGAGGGGCTGCTGGCAATAGCCGCGGCCAAGGCGGCTCAGGGCGGGACCGGTCTCGATGAACTGGTGAAGCTAACCAGAAACAATATATCCCGTGTCGGGTTGCGCATCGCTTTCGATACGCTGGAATACCTTCACAGGGGAGGGCGCATCGGCAAGGCGCAGTCCCTGATGGGCTCCATGCTGGGAATCAACCCCATCCTCGGCATCAAGGACGGGGAGGTCTTTCCTTTCGGCAGGGAGCGCTCGCGGGCCATGGCGATTGACCATCTGTACGAGTTTGTCGCGGGCTATTCGCAGATTGACGAAATGGCGGTAGAGGATGCTACCACTCCTGATGAGACCGGCGCCTTCGTGGAACGTCTCGGCGCCGTATTCCCTCAAGAACGAATCTATCACTCCAAGGTGAGCCCGGTCATCGGCGCCAATGTCGGGCCGCGTGCTATCGGTGTGGCTGTGCTGGGAGACAAGTAACACGGTATTTATATTTAGCTCATTCTATTTGTTATGACGGTTA
>DAOVRI010000101.1 GCA_030628245.1 Dehalococcoidales bacterium | reverse complement strand
CGGCAAGTTCGTCCAGCATCAGCTGCACGTTAACGGGATAGAGCGGGGGATAAATTTCATCCCTTTCAAAATCAGTGAACTTATCCAGTATTTCATCTATGGTTATCCCGGGATTGCTTTTTATTTTATCAAGTATGCTCATTTCCCTTTTATAATAGGGGAGGGTATAGCCGCCGCTGGCAACGTCAACCGGCTCGACGGAGAAATAAGCCGAGGTACGGCAGTCGGCGCAGGCAAACGTCCCGCCGCCCTTGAGGCCCGCCGGGCGTTCCGGGGATACGACTATTGTTGATTTGTTGCCGGAGCCCTCAGGCGCTTCTTTCAGGGGACGGAATCCAATCCCGTCATAGTCTTTCATGCCGGGGTCTTTGGCGCTTAAACCGGAGTATTTGAAGATAATCCGTTCATAAGCCCTTTTCCCGGAAAAGAAGGTCTGCCATATTGTCGGCACCATGGTAAGCAAAACGCCGGGACAAATTCTGCCTTCGATTCTCTCGCCGTCATAGGTGAACTCTTCGCCGATTTTGTAATCGAAGTGACAGGGAAATCGGTCAACATCGTTCATGAATCCAATCAGTTTACACTTAACCTTGAATGGCATGTAATGTTCCTCCTTTTAATTCAGTCTCAGGCTGGGGAATGCGGTTGGTGATGTTTCGAGCTATGTTACGTCCGCTCGTCAACGAGTTCGCTTAAATCTTTGATGCGGCTTTTATCTTTCTCTGGCAATACTTTTTGAAAATTCTCCTTGCAGTAGCCGCAGGCGGTTATTAAAAGGTCGGCCCCCGTAGCCTCGAAGTCCTTGAGTCTTTCCCGGGCCGTCCATTCGGACATTTCGTGGAAGTAGTTGCCCACCGCCCTGGCGCCGCAGCAGAAGGAGTTCTCCCGGTTTCTCTCCATCTCCACCAGCTCCACGCCGTTAAGCGCGGACAGGACTTCCCTGGGGGCATCGTATATTCCGAGTCCTCTCCCCAGGTAGCAGGGGTCGTGGTAGCTGACCTTTATCCTGGCTGTTTTTTTACTCTTCAGTTTGCCGGTTTTAAGCGCTTTAGCCAGAAGCTGACTGATGTGCTGGGTCTTGAGTCCCTGGCTTTCGGGTACGGTCTCCGGGTATCTCCTGACCACGAATTCCTGGCAGTGAGGATTTATAAAAACAAAGGTCTTATTTTTTAAGGCCTTCATCTTCGCCCAATTGTCCTCGATGAGCGATTCCAGCCTGTCCCAGAAGCCGAGGTCATAGAGCGTCGAACCGCAGCAACCCTTTTCCGCAAACTGAGTTACCGGGCTGCCGATTTTCTCCAGCAGTCTGGTGACGGTATCCGCGATTTCGCTCTGGGTCTGCGTGTGAGAGCATTCGGCAAAGATGACGTTACTGGCCTTATCGTGGTGTATCCTGGTGGAAAGCTTGAGGTTGCTCGGCTCTCCGAAGTGCCCTTTTTTCTCAATTTCGTCGTGTATCTTCCGGGCTCTTCCCGCCGGGACGAAGCCTCTCTTCACGCACTCGTATCTCAAGAGTCGGATAATATCCCACGGGTCGACATTGGGACTCTGTGAGCGGATGATGCCGCAGTTGTTGTTACAGGCCAGGCAGCCGGCGCAGGTGAAGGCCAGGTCGGCCACGGACTGATTAAAGTCTATTTTATTGTTCAGCAGGGCCAGCACCAGATAGAGCAGGCCGCCGGCGCTGTAGGTATAGCAGCGGTCGCGGTAATAAAGGGGGCAGAGGGGGTGGTTCAGCGGCCAGGCGCCATAGGTGCAGTTGCCGCATTTGATACAGAGTGAGGCGGCTCCCTTGACGTCTTCCAAGGTAATATTTGTTTGCATTATTCGTCCTTCGGGAATATGCCCATGTCCCGGTTCAGGATGTTATTGGGGTCGAGCGCCTTTTTAATTTTCTTGAGCACGTCGTAGAATCCACCGGTCTGGTCGATACAGGGTAAATAGACCTTGTGGCGCATCGGGATGGCCCCGTAACGCTCCATGGCCACGTTGAACATCTCGTTGAACTTGGCGCCGACCTTGTCTATCAATTCCTGGTTCTTCGGGTCGGGGAAGGCGGAGATGCGGAAGAATATGGAGCGTCCGAAGTCGAAAGGCTGCGAGTAGTAGCAGACCGGCGCTACGCCCAGCTTGGACAGTTCACGCACGGCGTACTTCTCCATTTCCTTAACATCCTTGGGCTCGGCGAACATAATCCAGACCATGTACTTGCCGAGTCCGAAGAAGGTCGGCTCAATCTGGTGATAGTTGGCGTAAAGTTCCGTCCAGCCGGCCATGGGTATGGGAATCAACTCCTGGATTTCTTTCTTGGTGAGTGTCTTGCCGTTATATTTTTTAGCCACTCTGTCGCAGACTTTCTCGGAGGCCACCATCATCTCCTCGTAGCCCGAAAGGAAGGTGGTGACGATGCAGTAGGGGATGTCTTCCGGCGCTTTCCGGGGGTCGGCTTTCAGCATGTCGGGAATGACGGCGCCGGGCTTGGACGTGTCCACGGCAAAGGTCTCGTAGAGCTGCCAGTTCCAGATGATGCAGTGCTCGGGGATGTTGTTATTGACGATGTCTTTCACGAAGTCGGTGGCGTCCGAGAAGGTGTCGAAGGCGGCGATGTTGACGCGGTTGGCCTCGTTGATGGGGTAAATCCGTAGCGCGGCTCTGGTAATGATGCCCATGGTGCCGTAGCCGCAGGTGTACAGTCCGGCGAGGTCGGCGAAGGGGCCGTACCTCAGGCTGCTGCCGGCGTTGGGAAAGTGCGATGAGCCGGTGCAGAACTCGGTGCCGTCCGGCAGGACGACCTCAAGGTCGACGATGGCGTCGAGGTTCCGATTGCAGAGGCTGTTGGAGGGCCTTCCCAGGGCATTACCCAGCGGCGAGGAGGAGCTAGGGGCGGTGGGGATAGCGCACCGGAAGCCCTTCTCACGAAGCGCCGCGGTGAACTTGTCGAAGCTGAGGCCCGGCTCGACCACCGCATAACCGGAGTCGGTATTAATCTCGATTAATTTGTCCATGCGGTGCATATCCAGGACAATCCCGCCCTCCGTGGGTATGCTGTAGCCGGCCGCGCTGACGCCGCCGGCCATGACCGTCACCGGGATGTCGTACTTGTTGGCGAGCTTCAGGGTGGCGATAACATCCTCTTTGCACTCGGGCAGGACGACGAAGCCGGGTTTCCGGCCGGGCACCGGGCTGATATCGGAAGAGTACGTCACCAGGACGATATCATCGTCCTTGACCTTGTCCTTACCGATGGCATTCCGTAATTCCTTGGCGAAAATGCTTTTATCTTTAATGGTTGTTTTATCAGATGTGACCATCATCCCCTCCTTTTATTGGGATTCAGGCACCTTCAAATGGAATAGCAGTGCCATGTAACGTGGGGGTATAAGGAAGTATATTTACCAGGCAGGATTCTAGCACGGACGGGTGGAGATTTCAAATTTGGTTAATATTTTCTCGGCGTCCCCGGCATTTTCCCGTCCACCAGCGGCACGACGCATATCACGGTGAGCAGCCCGTCGCTCGTATTGGCGATGCTGTGCGGCTCGTCGGGCAAGACCATGACGGCGTCGCCCTCGTTCAGAGGATTTTTAGTGTCACCGCTTACGAGAGTGCCCCGCCCGGAGACCACGAAAATTTCGTGCTCCCACGGGTGGGAGTGGTGGGGGGTAGCGCTGCCCGGCTCTATCTCGAAGACACGCATCACGAAGGTGGGGGCGCCCTCGGCGGGGCCGGCGACCACGCGCCTGACTGCCCCCGGCGACACCTCTATACCCGCCACCTGGCGGTAGTTCTGTATTTTCATAATTTCTCCTTATAGTGAAAAGATAATTACCTGCCAATTATCAATGACAATTATAGCCTTGTCAAGAAACAATTCCACTGTCATCGGCATATTGGCTTTTACCTCACCCCTGGCCCCTCTCCAGCCTGATACATTAATAAAAACCTGAGCCCTGCTTGGCTGAAGAGGGGAGTATAAGGGGGTGAGGTCAAGCCGGGGTGTGAAAAAAAGTAGAAAGGCTTGAGTTAATACCGACCAATGCTCAAGAAATTGACCGATGTGTATGTGTCTGTTATCCTGTTAATAACTACTGTCAGAAAAGCAGGGGGTGATTGGATTGGATTCGTTTAGCAGAGACTGGCAGCGCTGGTTCCCGGAGGATAAGGAAAAGGGGTCAGAGCCCCCGTCGCGCCGGAGTAAGATAGTCGGCAGGGTAATCATGGCGGTGGCCGGTTTGATAGTGCTGTTTATCCTCGCCAGTGTAGCCAAGGGTTTCTATACGGAGTGGCTCTGGTACAGCAGCCTGGGTTACGGCAGTGTCTATACCACTATCCTCAAGACAAGGCTGCTGGTCTTCTTCGTAGCCGCTATCGTCTTCTGTCTCCTGCTCATGGGGAACCTGATACTGGCTACCCGACTGGCCCCCCAGAAAGAGGCCCATTTCTGGCCCTGGGCTGTTGTAAGTCGACTCCAGCGTGTCGTCAGGTGGAACGTTATTCTGGGTACGGCCGTTCTCAGTCTGATATTCGGCATGGTGGCTCAGGGGAACTGGCAGATGATTTTACGGTTCTTCAACTGGCAGCCCTTCGGCATCACCGACCCCGTTTTTCATAATGAAATCGGATTCTATGTCTTCTCCCTGCCTTACCTGCACTTTCTGAGGGGGTGGTTCCTCGGGGCGTTGATTGTCATTCTTTTAGCCACGGCAGCCACCTATCTTCTGACCTATGGAGCACAGCGGCTCAAGTTCGATTTTACCCGTCCGGTGCTGGGTCACATCGGCGGACTGGTGATGGCTATTCTGGGACTTTTTGCCTGGGGTTACTGGCTCGGTATCTGGGAGATGGTCTATTCAGAGCGTGGCGTGGTCTTCGGAGCCAGCTATGCCGACGTATATGCCAAGTTACCGGCCCAGTGGATTCTCCTGGTCGTGGTCGTCGTTGTCATGGGGGTTATTCTGGCCTCCGTAATCAAGCGCAAGCCTCGCTGGCCTCTCTACGGCATTGCCGGGTGGGTCGTGGCGGCTATCATCGTCGGGGCTATCTATCCCGCCCTGATACAGCGCTTTCAGGTGCAGCCTAATGAGCTGGTCCGGGAGCGTCCTTACATCGAATATAATATTAACTTTACCCGTGAGGCTTACGGTCTGGACCGTATCGAAGAGCAGCCCTTTCCCGCCGAGCCGTCACCGTCTGCCCGGGATATCGCCCGGAACGAGGTGACGATTAATAACATCAGGCTCTGGGACCACCGCCCGTTGAGGGATACCTATAACCAGATACAGTCTATCCGACTCTACTACGATTTCTACGATGTCGATGTCGACCGCTATGTCATCGATGGTGAATACCGTCAGGTCATGCTGTCCGCCCGGGAGCTATCCGCCGAGAAGCTGGCCGGTGAGGCGCAGACCTGGGTCAACCGCAAGCTCCAGTTTACCCACGGCTACGGCGTCGTGCTCAGTCCGGTCAATGAGATAACTACCCAGGGACTGCCCAACCTGCTGTTGCAGGACATACCGCCCGTCGGCGCTTTTGAGATAGAGCGACCCGAGATATACTTCGGGGAAAAGACGAGCGACTATGTCATCGTGAAAACGGATACCGAGGAGTTCGACTATCCCAGCGGCGACGAGAATGTCTACGGACGTTACGAGGGTGAGGGCGGTGTCAGCCTGGACGGTTTCTTCCGCCGGCTGGTTTACGCCTGGCAGTTCGGCGACCTGAATGTCCTTATCAGCGGCGAGTTGAACCCGGAGAGCCATGTCCTGTACTATCGCAACATCAGGGAGCGGGTAAACCACCTGGCACCGTTTTTACAGCTGGATAACGACCCCTATATGGTGATTATCGACGGCAGGTTGTTCTGGATACAGGATGCCTATACCACCACCGACCGCTATCCTTATTCCGAGCCGATTGGCGGCGGACTGAACTATGTCCGTAACAGCGTTAAAGCCGTTATCGATGCCTACAACGGGGATGTTACCTTCTATGTCACCGAGCCTGATGATGCCCTGATACGCACCTACCAGGCCATTTTCCCCGACCTCTTCGTTCCCGCCGAGCAGATGCCGGAGTCTTTCCGCGTCCACCTGCGTTATCCCGAGGACATGTTCAGTATACAATCGGTCATGTACCGGAGCTATCATATGCGTGATGCCCGTGTGTTTTACAACAAGGAGGACCTCTGGACGGTGCCCAGGGAGGTCTATGCCGGGCAGGAACAGGTCATGGAGCCGTACTACGTCATCATGCGCCTGCCCGGGGAGGAGCAGGAAGAATTCCTGCTCATGATTCCCTTCACGCCGGTTAATAAGAATAACACCATCGGCTGGCTGGCGGCCCACTGCGACGGCGATAACTATGGTAAGCTGCTGGCCTATTATTTCCCCAAGGACCGCCTCGTGTATGGCCCCAGCCAGATTGAGAACCGGATTCAGCAGGATACCGTCATTACCGAGCAACTGGCCCTGTGGGG
>DAOVRI010000193.1 GCA_030628245.1 Dehalococcoidales bacterium | reverse complement strand
TGGGTAAGCTGCCGGTGGTCAACTTCGCCGCGGGCGGCATAGCCACCCCGGCGGATGCAGCCCTGATGATGCAGCTCGGCGCCGAGGGCGTCTTCGTCGGCTCGGGAATATTCAAGTCGAGCAACCCCGAGGTCATGGCCAGGGCTATCGTCAAGGCCACCACTCACTACCGGGACGCAGCGATAATCGCCGAGGTCTCCAAGAACCTCGGAGACGCCATGGCGGGACTGGACATCAAGCAGATACCCTCCGAGGAGCTGCTGGCACAGAGAGGATGGTAGCCTGAAGAGAAATGACTAATTTGGAGGCATCTGGCAAACCGGATGCTGACAACTAGAGGATGGATAGTTATATGAAAATTGGTGTCCTTGCCTCGCAGGGAGCCTTCGCCGAGCATATATCAATATTAAGACAACTGGATACAGAAGCCGTGCCCGTCCGTTTACCCGGCGAACTCCGTGGAGTGGACGGGCTAATCATTCCGGGTGGGGAGAGCACGACGATAAGTCGGTTGCTGACTTCTTACAGCCTGATGAATGAAATCGTTTCTATGGCCAGGGGCGGTGTGCCGCTTTTCGGCACCTGCGCCGGTATGATACTCATGGCCAAGAATATCTCAGGTAACAGCACGGAATCACTCGGGCTGATGAACATCAGAGTGAAACGTAACGCCTTCGGGCGGCAGATAGACAGCTTTGAGACGGAACTGGAAATACCGGCCCTGGGAGAGGAACCTTATCCGGCAGTATTCATACGCGCGCCGATAATCGAGCGCTGTGACAGCGGCGTGGATATTCTGGCGCGCCTGGCAGATGATAACGTTGTTGCCGCCAGGGAGGGAAACCTGCTGGTGACGGCGTTCCATCCGGAACTTACCGACGACCTGAGATTCCACCGTTATTTCCTGGATATCGTATCCGGAAAACGCTAGAGATAATCGGGGAGAGGGTTGTGCAAAAGGTAATAACCGACGACATGGATGCCCTGCTGGATATTTTGCCGCCTAACATCAAGGAGCCCTTAGTCCAGCAGAAGGATATCAGCGAACTGCTCGAAGTAGTGCTGGATTTAGGACGTACGCCGGAGGCGCGCTTTCCCAGGCGCGAAATGGTGCTGAACGATAAAGAAGTCGAGGAAGCGGATATCGACTACGTGGTGGCGCGCATCGGCAGCTTCGGGGAGGATAACCGCGCCGGCATCGAAAGGACTCTCCACCGTATTTCCGCCATCCGTAACCGGCGTGACCGTATCGTGGGGCTGACGTGCCGGGTGGGGCGGGCCGTCTTCGGCACCATCAAGGTAATCGAAGACCTGGTGCAGTCGAGGAAAAGCGTCCTGCTGCTGGGTCGTCCCGGAGTGGGCAAGACCACCATGCTGCGTGAAGTGGCCCGCGTGCTGGCCGATGACGCACATAAACGGGTTATCATCGTGGATACCTCCAACGAAATAGCCGGTGACGGCGATATACCTCATCCGGCCATCGGACACGCCCGGAGAATGCAGGTAGCCACGCCGTCTCTACAGCATGCCGTCATGATTGAAGCCGTGGAAAATCACATGCCAGAGGTCATCGTCATCGACGAGATAGGGACCGAGCTCGAGGCTATGGCCGCCCGGACGATAGCCGAACGCGGCGTCCAGCTGGTGGGCACGGCTCACGGCAACACCCTGGACAACCTGATGATGAATCCGACCCTTTCCGACCTTATCGGCGGGATACAGTCGGTGACCCTGGGTGACGAAGAAGCGCGCCGCCGGGGCACACAGAAGTCGATACTGGAAAGGAAGTCGCCGCCGACTTTCGATATCGTCGTTGAAATTCAGGAACGTGATATTGTCGCCATCCACCCGGATGTCGGTGAGGCCGTCGACGAGTTACTGCGCGGTACGTCCCCAAGCACCGAGGTACGCCGGCTGGACGAGCAGGGTGAAGTTAAAGTAGAAAAGCCCGAAACGGAAAAACCGAAAACCGCCCGGGGCAAACGTGCGACGAAAGAAGCTAAATTACCCAGAATTTATCTCTTCGGGGTGAACCGTTCGAGAATATTGCAGACGGGCCGCGACTTACATATCGACATGGACATCGTCGATAATCTGCATGAAGCCAGCATGTTCGTGACCTCCAAGAACTACTATCGCCGCCGACCGCAGAAGGTCAGGGACGCCGAAGATGCTCACCTGCCTGTCTACGTTCTCAGGAGCAATACCCCGCCACAGATGCGGCAGCTGCTGACCACTCTCTATCCACTGAGAGAAAGTGATAAGGCCGATAGTTTTAAGGCTGCCCTCGGTGAAGCCGAAGAAGCCGTGGAGCAGGTAAAAGAGGGCGAGGAAGCCATCGAGCTTAGCCCGCAGAGCTCTTACATCCGCCGTTTGCAGCACCTCATCGCCCAGCGCAGCGACCTGGACTCACATAGCTCCGGCAGGGACCCCAACCGGCGGGTGAGGATATATAAAGAGCGACCCGGATAAAATAAACAGGAAGGTTATTATGGCTCTATTTATAACTTTTGAGGGTGGAGACGGTTGTGGAAAAAGTACTCAAGCTAATGAATTAGTTGAACGTTTGAGAAAACAGAAAAAGTGGAAAGTAATTCCTATCGAAGAGCCAGGTGGCACACTATTAGGTAAAATGCTCAGAGAATGGCTACGTGGCCGAGAACGTTCACTTACTCGGCTTCCTGAAGAGGGAACTCAATTTGCTCTCTTGGAAACCATGAATAATCATTCAATACCTGATATTCTATTACATGCCGCAGCACCACGGGCTGAATTATTAGCATTTACAATCGCTCGTTCTCAGTTAGTTGAAGATGTCATTATACCGAACTTAGTAAATAATAACGTTGTAGTATGTACTCGATATACTGATTCTACAACAGCGTATCAAGGCTACGGACGTGGTTTAGATTTAAGTCTAGTTAAAATCGCCAATGAAATTGCTACTAAAGGTATCAAACCGAATCTGACCATTTTACTTGATTTAGCACCAGATGAGGCACTTGCTAGAAGATGGGGGGCTAAGGCAAATATAGATGATCATTTTGAGGAACAAGTGGTAGATAAACTAGATTTTCACCAGCGCGTGCGGCAGGGATATTTGGAGTTAGCTGAGCAAGAACCAGAACGCTGGCTGGTAATTGATGCAACACTAAGTCAAGATGTCATTTCAGATAAAATCTGGCAGAGGGTAAGCAAGCTACTTCCGAGGTAAAAGGGGAGTCTAAGAGGGGCGAAGTATAAAATTACAGGGAGTTATAGAGGGACGAAGTCCCTCTTACATAAAATCCCCCCTCCCTTTCCAAGGGGGGGGGATACAGGGGGAGGGTTGTAAGATAATAAGGAGGTGAGGTAGATAAACAATCGCCGGAAACCTTCGTTCACAGAGGAGAAGCTGCTCAGGTCGCAGGGA
>DAOVRI010000034.1 GCA_030628245.1 Dehalococcoidales bacterium | reverse complement strand
CTGGATGGTGACCGTTGCATAGGTCATCGATTCCCGCTGGACTTTAACATGCTCTTTGGCCTCGATAGCCTGGTGCAGTCCCTCGGAATAGCGCCGACCGTACATCAAACGACCGGTAAATTCGTCGACGATGATAACCTCGCCGTCCTTAACGACGTAGCTACGGTCCCGCTTATAGAGTACCTGGGCTTTAAGGGCGTTATCCAGGTAGCGGGTCAGGGCCTGGTTTTCCGGGTCATAGAGGTTGGGCGACTTCAGCAAACCCTCGCGTTTGAGCATCCGCTCTATGTTGCTCATGCCATCATCAGTGAGATTTACCGTGCGCGACTTCTCCTCAACCGTGAAGTCCTCTTCCACATGCAAACGGGGCACGAGCCGGGCAAAGACCTGATACGTCTGGCCCGATTCCTCCGCCGGGGCGCTGATAATAAGCGGCGTGCGGGCTTCATCGATAAGGAGATTGTCCACCTCGTCGACGATGGCGTAGTTCAAAGGACGCTGGGCACACCGGGATAAATCCGTAACCATGTTGTCCCTGAGGTAGTCAAAGCCGAACTCGCTGCTGGTGCCGTAGGTGATATCGGCCTGGTATGCCTCTCGACGAGATACAGGCCGGAAATGCTTCCAGCGGCTGTCCCCGGAATCATATTCCGGGTCGTAAATACGGGAGGGGGTATATTCGTCCGGATTCTGCATCGGGTAAATACTGGCGACGCTTACCCCCAGAGCGTGATAAATCGGCGCCATCCAGTACGGGTCACGCCGCGCCAGGTAGTCGTTCACCGTGGCCAGGTGGGTTCCCTTACCGGAGAGCGAGTTGAGGTAGAGGGGCAGGGTAGCCACCAGGGTCTTGCCTTCACCGGTCTTCATCTCGGCGATTTTCCCCAGGTGCAGGGTAACGCCGCCCAGCAGCTGCACATCATAGTGGCGCTGGCCTAAAGTACGTCCGGCGGCCTCGCGCACGGCGGCAAAGGCCTCGGGCAGCAGTTCATCGAGTGAAGCGCCGTCCTTGAACCTTGCCTTGAACTCGTCCGTCTTGGCCCGAAGGTCGGCATCGCTCAGCTTCTTAAACTCAGGCTCCAGCTCATTGATACGGTCGACCTTCGGCTGTAGCCGTTTCAGCTCTTTTTCGTTGGAATCAAACAGACCGCTTAAAAACTTAACCATTCCTATCACTCACAATCAGTTCTTTCGCCCGGTCCGCCATGGAATCCATAACCAAAATTCTCACTTCGGCCATGCCATCGACCGTAAACAAATGCACCGAAGGCGCAGCATTCGACTTCAGAAAGCACGGTATATCATAGCTTTCCAGCAGACTTTTAATAACCTGTGCTTCCATATCACTGCGGGCCTTATAAACCTCGACCAGTTTTTCGTTATTACTCAAACATGGCCCCCACGGACTGCCCGGTATGAATACGCCTGATAGCCTCACCCAGCAGCGGCGCCATCGGCAAAACGGTAATCTTGTCCAATCTCTTTCTTGCGGGAACGGGAACAGTATCGGTAACGACTACTTCCTTTACCGGACTTTCGGCTAAACGCTTAATTGCCGGGCCGGAGAAGATGGGGTGGGTGCAGCAGGCATGTACTTCCAGAGCACCGCGGTCCATCAGGGTAGAAACAACCCCCACCAGCGAGCCGGCGGTGTCTATTTCGTCATCCACGGTGAGAGCTACCTTACCTTTGACATCACCGATGACGTTCAACGTCTCAGTCTTATCATCATTACCGAGTCGCCTCTTTTCCATGATAGCCAGCGGAGCGTTCAGCATGGCTCCCAGGTCACGTGCCCGCTTGGTAGCGCCTATATCACTGGCAACGACTACCACGTCCTTATAGGCTTTCTCCATGAAATATTTGCCCAGGATATTTAGAGCTGTCAACTCGTCAACAGGTATGTTAAAGAAACCCTGAATCTGCGCCGCGTGTAAGTCCACGGTCAGCACCCGGTTGGCACCGGCTACGGTGAGCAGGTCGGCCACCAGTTTGGCGGTGATGGGCACCCGGGGCTGGTCTTTTTTATCAGTACGTCCGTAACCGTAGTACGGTATTACAGCTGTAATCCGGCCGGCCGAAGCCCGCTTCAGGGCGTCAAGCATAATGAGGATCTCCACCAGATTGTCATTCACCGGAGAGGAGATCGGTTGTACAACAAAAGTATCCCGCTGACGGACATTCTCCATAATACGAACAAAGGTATTTTCATTACTGAACTGCTTTACTTCGCATTTGCCCAGGCTTATCCCCAGATACTTGGTTATCGCCTTAGCCAGAACCGGATGAGCTCTGCCACATAATACCTTTAATTCATCCATGAGCTATCTTCTCCTCTCATTATTTTACCCGGTTGCATCATTATTATAGCACTATTAAACAGCATCCTCACCCCCGTTGGAGGTGGGGGGAGGTATCTTGCGGGATAAGCCGCGAATGATGCTGGGCGGCCAGCCTACGCTAACCTGCTCGCCGCTCCTCCTGAGCTTTGGCAGGCGAGAGCTACGGCGGGCAAGCTGGGCGGGAAAAGATAACCAAAAGGCTGGAGAGAGGCCGGGGGTGAGGTAAAGATATCAACCGATGCCAACAGAGCCTGCTTAATTACCTTGACAGGAGCGGACTATATATCCGAATGTAGATACGATAATTGAGCGGACTGTCATTGACAGAACTAGATTCTACCACCCAGCTTTTTGGTTGGTCTTAATAGTGCTGCCAGTATGATACCGACAACGGCAAAAGCAGCACAGACAAGCCAAGCCATCTGATAACCACCGGTGATATCAAATATATAACCGGTCACAAACGGACCGGCAGCAGCTCCTACTGTAAAGCCAAGGTGAACAACCCCGTAAATCAAACCATGCGAGCTCAGCCCGAAAAGCCTGGCTACTATAGGTGACTCGGCCGCACCCATACCCCCAAAAGCGAAGCCAAAGACAACCGCAAAGAGGAAAAACATCCATATCTCTCTGGCCGGCACCAGCCAGAACAAAGCCGCCGACATCACAATACAGCCAATAATGAAAATCTGCCTGTTGCCTATTCTGTCAGCAAGTCCGCCCAGCACATAATTGCCAAAGATACCTGCCCCACCCATAAAAGCCAAAATGTTGGCGGCACTGGCGGCTGATATTCCCAACTCAATGGCATGCGGTACAATATGCACTATAATGGCGAAAGCACCATACCCGTGGCAGAGGAATAAGAAGGAAGCTAACCAGAATTGTGCCGTATAAACGGACTCCTTGAAGTAAAAGTCCTTAGTTCCAGATTCTGACTCCTGTCGTTCCCCTTCATTTTCGCCGTATGGTCGCTGCCCCATCTGAGCCGGGGCACGCTTCAGTAATTGAGCAATTAAAACCACAGCTAGTAGAAGTACACCGCCGATTACGATAAAGGATAGACGCCAACCATAAGTATAAATAAGCCGGGTAATCACTGGTGGTCCGATCAACTGGCCTATGCCCGCGCCAGCAATAACAATGCCCGTCATCAGGGTCCTTCTGCTGATAAACCATCTGGCAACAGTCGATAATTGCGGGACCCAGACGCCACTCATGCCAATACCTATTATCACGCCGTAGAACAGATATAGCTGCCAGGGATTGCTGACCTGTGACATCAGTAAATATCCCAGACCTAATAGTAAGCCACAGATTGTTATCACCACCCGAGGACCGAATTTATCGGTGAGTACCCCCACCACAATACCCAGCACGCCATATATAATCATGGAGAGTGAGAAGGCGCCTGAAGTCATAGCACTGGTCCAGCCAAACTCGGTCAGCAGAGGCTTGAGGAAGACGCCAAAGGAATTATATGCGGCCCACGACACCACCATAATGAAGGAGGAGGCTATAACCACGATATAGCCATAAAAAAATCGTGGCTCATTCTTACGGAGTTCGCGAATCTCTTTATTGGTCACGATAAGCTAGTTTGATAGCAGTTCCCCTGATTATATTAGCCCCATTATAGCATAAAATGGGGGTGATGCTGTTCAGGAGTTAGAGCAATATCTCCCTCAGGGTCTTCAGGTTTACTACATCTTCCCGGTTATACTCAAGAAGTATCTCCAGGGCATCTAAATCAAAGGAATCAACGTATTTCCACCAAAGCCTGATAGCTTCATAACCGTTCATATCCACAAGCCTACGGTAGATGCCCAACCGCCGTTCCACCGCCTTGAGTCCACCGAACAGGTTATTCCTCCAGCAATCATACATCAGGTCGTGGTGGGTGAAGAGTTCTGCCAGATTCATGCCGAATTGCGAGTGAATAAACGGTAAATCGAACCTGCTACCGTTATAGGTATAGATAATATCAACACCGCCGAGAGCCTCCAGTATGCTATCGGCAGTGATATCTCTCCCGACCAATTGAACAAATTCGGTATTATCTCCACGACAGAGATGAATACCGACTACGGTGATTTCACAACAGGAAGGGGCGAGGCCGGTTGTCTCAATATCCAAATATGCTTCGGTACTCGGCATTTTGCCCAATCGTCTACGGCGGACACTCGGCGCAGATAGAACGGAACAGCGTGGTACTAAGGTAACGGTCGCCGCGGTCGGGCAGGACAGTCACAATGGTACCCTTTTTCATTTTCTTGGCAACAGTCAGGGCTCCGGCCACGGCGGCCCCGCTGGACATACCTACGAAAAGTCCTTCCCTGACGGCCAGCAGCCGCGCCATCTCGAAGGCATCACCATCTTCGATAATAATTTTCTCATCTAGAGCATCGGGGTCATATATCCTGGGGACAACACTCTCCTTCATGTTTTTCAGCCCCTGTATGGCGTGACCCAGAATAGGCTCCACCCCGACGATTCCGATACCGCGAATCTTCTCTCTTAAATACGTGCCGGTACCTATCAGGGTCCCCGTCGTTCCCATGGTGGCCACGAAGACATCAACCTTACCTTCGGCCTGGTTGAATATTTCGGGTCCGGTGGTCTCATAGTGGGCCAGCATGTTATTTTCGTTATCGAACTGGTTGGGCATGAAATATCTATCCGGCTCCGCCTTCAAAGCCTGATGGGCCTGCTTTATGGCCCCGTCAACGCCTTCTTTATCCGGTGTAAGCACGACCTCAGCGCCGTAAGCCTGAAGAACCAGCTGCCTTTCCACGCTGACGCATTCCGGCATGAACAGCTTTACCCGGTAACCCTTGACGGCACCTATCATGGCCAGGGAAATACCCGTATTCCCGGAAGTCGGCTCGATTATCGTCTTGTCCGGGGTAAGCTGGCCGGACTCTTCCGCCATTTTAATCATGTAGTAAGCCGGGCGGTCTTTTACGGAACCCCCGGGGTTATTGCCTTCCAGCTTGGCGAAAATCTTCACCCCCGGATTGCCGCCATCCAGGTTCGCCAGCTGCACCAGGGGAGTATTCCCGATAGCTGCCAGTACATTTTTATGAGTATTTTCCATATATTTTCACCTTATCTACGACCGCATGCTTATTTTTATGGATATATCAGCACAATCCGAGCCGGGTCAGTCATCAATCCCGGGTAGGGGAAAGCGCCGGGACATCTGCGCTACTTCCTGCCTTACTTCATCCCGTACTTTCAGGCTGTCGGGATGGGCAATTACTTTCACAATCATTGTGGCAATAAGTTTCATTTCTTCTTTCCCGAAGCCGCGCGTGGTCACGGCGGGCGTACCCAGCCTGATGCCGCTGGTCACCCGCGGCGAGCGGGAGTCAAACGGAATGGCGTTCCTGTTAACGATAATACCGGCAGCTCCCAGAGCTTCCTCGGCCTGTATGCCGGTCACCCCGGTCTCGTTAAGGTCTACCAGCATCAGGTGGTTATCGGTACCGCCCGATACCAGGCGGAGTCCCAACCTCTGTAGCTCCGTAGCCAGGGCAAGGGCATTTTCCAGGATAGCCCGCTGGTAATCGACAAATTCCGGCTGCATGGCTTCATAGAACGTCACCGCCTTGGCGGCGACGGCATGCATCAGGGGTTTACCCTGCGCCTCCGGGAAAACAGCGGCATCGACGGCTTTCGCCAGTTCCTGCCGGCATAGTATTAAACCGCCACTGGTACCCCGCAGTGTCTTATGCGTGGTCGTAGTTACCACGTCGGCGTAAGGGACGGGAGTGGGGTGCAATCCGGCGGCCACCATTCCGGCGATGTGAGCCATGTCAACCATAAGGCTGGCCCCGACCGCGTCGGCGATATAGCGGAAGCGCTCAAAGTCGATAATCCTGGGATAGGCTGTAGCCCCGGCCACGATTAACTTCGGCTTGTGCTTTTTAGCCAGCTTCTCCACCCCGGGGTAATCGATACGTTCCGTCTCCCGGTTCACCCCGTAATGCACAAAATTATACGACCTGCCGGAAAAGGTAACCGGGGAGCCGTGGGTCAGGTGCCCGCCGTGTGCCAGACTCATGGACAGAGCCGTATCGCCATACTCCAGTAAAGCAAAGTAGGCGGCCATATTGGCCGCGGAGCCGCTGTGCGGCTGGACATTGGCGTGCTCGGCGTGGAACAACTCTTTGGCGCGTTGAATGGCCAGCTCCTCGATGGCATCCATGTTTTCACAGCCGCCGTAGTAGCGCCTGCCGGGATAGCCCTCGGCGTATTTATAGGTCAGGAACGAGCCTTGGGCTTCAAGTACCGCCCGGCTGGTATAATTCTCGGAGGCGATAAGGTTTACCGTCTCCTTCTGTCGCTGTTTATCCTTATCAAGGACACGGAATATTTCCGGGTCGGCCCGGCCTAAGAAACTCATCTACACTCTCTCCTGAAGGGGAAATCAAGCACCTTACATAGTCTACACTGGCGCTTTGAGAGTGTCAATTTTAAACCGGCTAGCATCCCTTGACATAGAATTATCAAATGACTAAACTAAGATACTTTTATGTTTACTTCAAATATAACGGTTTGGGGAGGTGTAAAAATGCCCAAAGTAAAAGCTGGCGACATTAATATCTATTACGAGGTACACGGCGAGGGGGAGCCGCTTGTCTTTATTAATGGCGCCGGGGCAACCATAGAGGGGGCCCGTATGCTAATACCAGTGTACTCACCCGAATACCGGCTGGTTCTCTTCGACAATAGAGGCGCCGGCCAGAGTGATAAGCCTGACGTACCTTATACCATTGAGATGATGGCGGGCGACCTGGCAGGATTGCTCGATGCCATCGGTATTGACTCGGCGCATATCCGGGGGATATCAATGGGGGGAATGATAGCCCAGGAATTTACTCTACGTTATCCCAAGAGGGTAGGAAGTCTCATTTTAGCATCTACCTATTGCGGAGGCCCGCACAGCATTCCGATGGATGCATATACGATGAGACTTATCGATATGGAGCAAATGCAAAAGCTGACCCCGGAAGAGCGAGTTAAGGAAATACTTAGATTAGGCATGACCCAGGAGTTTATCGATAAAAATCCAGGCTTTTTTCAACAGATGGAGGAGTTTTTGATGGAGAACGCCCGGCAGTTCATAATGGCCACTTCGAAGCAGTTGCCAGCCGTATTGAACCATGACACCTACGAGCAACTACCAGAGATTAAGTCGCCAACGCTGGTAATCGCCGGCGACGCTGACCAGATGATCCAGACCGAAAACTCAAGGATTCTGGCGTCGAGGATACCCGGGGCCGAACTGGTAATATTCCCGAATACGGGGCACATGCTTATCGAGGCAGGAGATGAGGTTAATAAGATAACACTGGACTTCCTCAGGCGGCACCGCGTTACTAAACAGGGATAACCCCCTTGACAAAGCAGAAAAGCCTCCCTATAATAAGAAGAAACCCCCACTTGTTTAACAGTCTTTTCCTGTTTCCCTTGAAAATAGTGCAAATATTTGTTCGTGAGGCACTGTGTACAATACCCATTCTAGTTCCTTAGTAGACTCCCCGAGATAAGACTGGAAGTTTTCCAGATTTTTTAGAGTTTGGTTCTCGTATATGCCAAAGTATATCTTTGTAACCGGAGGCGTAGTCAGTTCCGTAGGCAAGGGAATCACCGTCGCCTCAATCGGCACCATTTTGAAGAGTCGCCAGGTCACCGTAGCCGTCCAGAAGCTTGACCCCTACCTGAACGTTGACCCGGGCACGATGTCGCCCTACCAGCACGGCGAGGTATTCGTCACCAAAGACGGGGCGGAAACGGACCTTGACCTGGGCAACTACGAACGCTTTATCGATGCCGAGTTTACGGCGGATTCCAATGTCACCTCGGGGCAGATTTACAGCGTCCTTATCGCCAAGGAAAGGCACGGCGACTTCCTGGGAGGCACCATCCAGATTGTGCCCCACCTGACCAACGAAATTAAAGGAAGGTTCAAGGCATTGGCCGACACATCCGGGGCCGATGTGACTCTCATCGAAGTAGGCGGCACGGTGGGCGATATCGAGGGACAACCATTCCTGGAGGCTATCCGGCAGATGAGGAACGATGTCGGCAGGAACAACGTGCTCTATATCCATGTCACTTTTCTCCCTTATCTCAACTCCACCCAGGAACTGAAGACCAAGCCCACGCAGCACAGCGTTAACGAGCTGCGCCGTATCGGCATCCAGCCCGACGTTATCATCTGCCGCAGCGATTACCCCATATCGGAAGGAATTCGGGACAAGATATCGCTTTTCTGCGACGTGGAGAAGCAGGCCGTTATTCCTCTACCCACTGCGGAGACGATATACGAAATACCCCTGATACTCGAGGATTGCGGACTGGGGCAACTGGTTGTCGAGAGGCTCGGTATCAAGGGGCGTCCTACCGACCTGCGGGAGTGGCGGGGACTCGTGGAACGTATCAAGACACCTCACGAGCCCGTAAATATCGCCCTCGTCGGCAAATACGTCGAGCTTAACGACGCCTATTTCTCGGTCCGCGAAGCGCTGTACCACGCCGCCCTCTATAATGATAGAGAGCTTAATCTATTCTGGATACAATCCGAGGAACTCGACAAGGATAGAGTCGATAATTTATTGCGCACGGCCCAGGGCATCATTGTTCCCGGTGGTTTCGGCGACAGGGGAATCGAGGGTAAAATAAAGGCGGCTAAATATGCCCGGGAAAATAAAGTCCCGTACCTGGGATTGTGCCTGGGTCTGCATGTTATGGTGATTGAGTTCGCCCGCCATGTCTTCGACTCGAATGAGCCTGACTCTACCGAATTTAACCCCTCCACCCCCTACCCGGTCATCGACCTTCTGCCCGAACAGAAGAAGATAAAAGACAAGGGAGCCACGATGCGCCTGGGCAACTACCCGTGCAAGCTTCTGGATAACAGCCTCGCCGCCAGAGCTTACGGTCAACCTCTGGTCCAGGAACGCCACCGGCACCGCTTTGAATTTAATAATGAATTCCGCGAGCCGCTGCACAAGGCAGGCATGATTTACAGCGGCGTTTCTCCCGACGACAAACTGGTTGAAGTCTGTGAGCTGGCCGACCACCCCTGGATGGTAAGCTGCCAGTTCCACCCCGAATTCCTTTCTCGCCCCGGTCGCCCCCACCCGCTCTTCCGCGATTTCGTCGGCGTGGCTAAAGATATACTGCGTGAAGGAGCTCAACCCCCGCTGCCCCTTTCAACCTAATTGAGGAGGAGAACCGTATGCATATCTTTCTGGATACCGCAAATATCGACCAAATCAGGCAGGCTGCCCAGCTGGGTATTATCAGCGGGGTTACCACCAATCCTTCGCTGCTATCCAAAGAGGCGACATCCGACTACGAGACCGTGACTAAAAAAATCTGCTCTATAGTCAGCGGCCCCGTTTCCGTGGAAGTACTGTCGGAAGACGCCGAATCCATGATAGAAGAAGCCCGTGCCAAAGCGTCCTGGGCACCCAATGTTAATATCAAGATACCGATTACGGCTGACGGCCTCCGGGCAACTTCTACCCTGAGCAAGGAGAATATTAAGGTTAATATGACGCTCTGTTTCTCGGCGAATCAGGCGCTCCTCGGAGCGCTGGCCGGGGCTACCTACGTCAGCATCTTTGTCGGCCGGCTGGACGATGCCGGCCACGACGGCATGCAGGTGGTTCAGGATACCGTCGACATTCTGGATAACTACCCCGAGCTGGACGCCCAGGTGATTGCCGCCAGTATCAGGCATACGATGCACTGTACCCGGGCTGCCCTGATAGGCACTGATATCGCCACGGTCCCTTATAACGTGCTGATGCAGATGATACAACACCCGTTGACCGATGTCGGCATCAAACGCTTCCTGGCCGACTGGAAAAGCGTGGCCAATAAATAGAAATTAAGAAAGGTAAAAATACCCCTTCCTGTCGGGGAGACGGGATGAGAGTGAGGTGGAATCATGAATATTGCAGAACTGGGAAGTAAGACCAAGGAAGAACTGGTGGAAATGGCCAAGGAGAAAGGCGTTGCCAGCCCAGCCGCCCTGAAGAAGCATGACATCATCATGCGCCTGCTGGAAATGCACACCGAGGAGCAGGGCAATATCTTTTGCAGCGGCATCCTGGAAATCATGAATGACGGCTACGGCTTCCTCAGGCAGGAAACCATGCTGCCCAGTCAGACGGATGTCTATATCTCGCCGTCGCAGATTCGCCGCTTCGGCCTGCGCAACGGCGACCTGGTTACCGGTCAGGGCCGGCCCCCGAAAAGCAACGAAAAATACTACAGCCTGCTCCAGGTAGTGGCCATTAACAACCTCGACCCCGAGGTTGTCAGGACCCGGCAGCCTTTCGGGTCGCTTACGCCCACCTTCCCCGACCGTCTCATCAACCTTGAGTACTCCCCCTCCGACCTCTCCACCCGCCTTCTCAATTTAATCGCCCCCATCGGGCGGGGACAGCGCGGCCTGGTGGTATCGCCGCCCAAGGCCGGCAAAACGCTTTTACTTAAATCGATAGCCGCCGCCATTACGGAAAGCTACGAAGATATCCACCTGATAGTATGTCTCATCGGTGAGCGCCCGGAAGAGGTCACGGATATGAGGCGCTCGGTCAGCGGCGAGGTAATCGCCGCTACATTCGATGAGATGGTAGAAAACCAGACACGCGTGGCCGAGCTGGCATTAGAAAGGGCCAAGCGACTGGTGGAAAGCGGTAAGGACGTGGTTATTCTTCTGGATGGCGTTACCCGCCTGACCCGCGCCTATAACCTGGCCATGCCGTCCAGCGGCCGCACGTTGTCCGGAGGTATCGACCCCGCCGCCCTGCACCCGGCCAAACGCTTCTTCGGCGCCGCCCGCAACACCGAAGAAGGCGGCAGCCTGACCATCATCGCCACCTGCCTCATCGATACGGGCAGCCGCATGGACGACCTCATTTACGAGGAGTTCAAGGGCACGGGCAATATGGAGCTTCACCTCGACCGGAGGCTCTCGGAACGGCGCGTCTTCCCGGCCATGGATATCCAGCGCAGCGGCACCCGGCACGAAGAGCTGCTGCTGGGCGAAGAGACATTGAAACAGATATGGCTGCTGCGGCGCATAGTGGGGATGATTGCTTCCGACTCCAATAGCTTCGTCGAGGCGACTGAGAAGATTCTGGACCGCATGCGCAAGACCAAGAACAACGCCGAGTTTCTGGTCAATTTAAACAGGGATATGTAGCATTCCGCCCAATTTTCCCAGGAAGCAGCCTTATCTTTAATCCTTTACTTGAATAATGTCCGGCAAAGACTTATCATTACACTGAAACAGGGAGAATAAAGCCGTGATAAAAATCAGGAAAACATACGTGGAAGTCAACCCGGAGCTGCTCTTCGCGGAGATAAGGGATTTCACTCTTAAGCAGGGGGCCGGCCTGGGCGAGAATAAGCTGGAAACCTATACCCTGCCGGACGAATCGGCTTCATTTGTCTCACGAGGCACATTGACCTTCAACATTAAAGACAAAGCGGGGAAAGAGTGCCTGCGCGTGCATGTAGTCGGCGCGGCCAGGGGCGAGACGAAGCTGATGATTGATGTAGATGAAAAGCTCTTCTCGAAGGAGAAGCTGGCCGACTTACAGGAAGATATCGATTTTATCTTCGAGCCATATGAGGCGGAGTGACCTTATAAACCTTCCACTATCCTGTACACGTTCTCGTAAGACTTCACGAAGTCGGGAGCAACCTTTTCCAGCTTGTCTTTCATGGCTTTCATGCGCCGGATAAATTCCCGCCTGTCCTTACCTGCCACCAGATTCGCCCATTCCCCTGTTCTCTTCT
>DAOVRI010000037.1 GCA_030628245.1 Dehalococcoidales bacterium | reverse complement strand
CCGCAGGGTCAGCGCGACCGCGCCCTGCTGGAACTTTTGTATGCCTCCGGACTGCGGGTCAGCGAGCTGGTGAATATGAACGTGGAGCAGGTGAACCTGGCCACCAATGAAATCCGCGTCTGGGGTAAAGGGTCCAAGGAGCGCGTGGTACTTATAGGCACGCCGGCGGCACGGGCTCTGACAGCTTATATGAACGAAGGCAGGCGCGAGCTTCTCGGCGGGAAAAAGAACAACGCCCTGTTCGTGAATCGCTACGGCGGGCGTCTGCCGACCCGGAGGGTGCAGAAAATCCTGGAGAAATACTCCCGGAACATCAATAAAAAGGTGCACCCGCACGTACTGCGCCATACCTTCGCCACGCACCTCCTCGACGGCGGAGCCGATTTGAAAGTTGTCCAGGAGCTACTGGGACATGCCGACCTTCAGTCCACGCAAATTTACACCCACGTCACCCAGAGTCGGGCGCGTAAGATATACCTCTCCGCCCACCCCATGGCACGGGGAGACAGTGATAAACATGAATAATCGATTGCAGAAGCTGCGCGAAAAATTCGCCGAAAAGGAAATAGATGCCGTCTTTATCACGCAGTCGGAAAACCGGCGCTATCTTTCCGGCTTCGACGGCACGGCCGGCTTTTTACTGATTACGGAGAAGAAAGCGGTGCTGGCCACGGACTTTCGTTATATCGAGCAGGCCTCCAGAGAAGCCCCCGATTTCGAGATTTTACGAATCGCCAGCAATATTGCCGACTGGTTTCCCGGCCTGGTAGGTGATTCCGGCGTAAAGAGACCGGGCTTTGAGGCCGCAGATGTTACCTTTAACTTCCATCGCCAGCTAAGTGATGCCCTGAAAAAGAAAAAGGTCGCCGCCAGGCTGGTTCCCGTGAACAGTCTGGTGGAGTCACTCCGCGCGGTAAAAGAAGCCGAAGAGATTGACTTGATTATGAAGGCTGTGGCTATTACGGATACCGCCTTTGAATGCATAGAAGGTGCTATTAAAGCCGGCATGACGGAAAAGCAGGTGGCCTGGGAACTGGAAAAAGCCCTCCGTGAAAACGGCAGTCAGGCGCTGCCCTTCGAAATTATCGTCGCCTCCGGGCCTCAGGCAGCCCTGCCCCATGCCAGGCCTTCCGACCGCGTCATCAACGACGGCGAGCCGGTGATGATAGACATGGGAGCTAAAATCGGCGGCTATGCCAGCGACCTTACCCGTACTATCTATGTCGGCGTACCTGATGACACTTTCAAGAAGGTATACAACACCGTTCTTGACGCGCAGACGGAGGCAATGTCTATAATAGGTGCGGGTATGACGGGGCAACAGGCCGATAATGCCGCCAGAGAAATTATCGATAAAGCAGGTTACGGCGAAGCGTTCGGCCACTCGCTGGGACACGGCGTCGGGCTGGCCGCCCACGAACTGCCCCGCCTCGGCCCGGGCTCGGAAGAAACACTTGCCGAAGGCATGGTGTTCACCGTGGAGCCGGGCATCTACCTGCCCGGGTGGGGAGGAGTCAGGATTGAGGATACTGTGGTCATGGAACAAGGCAAGGTGAGAGGACTCTCACAAGCTAGAAAGGCGAAGTATGATTAACGCTACCGAGTTGAGAAAAGGGGTTACCATCGAATTCGAAGACAAGCTTTACCAGGTCGTCGATTACCAGCATGTCAAGATGAAGCGGACAGCCCTGGCCAAAGTAAAACTGCGTGATGTCAGCGCCGGCCACACCATCGAGCGTTCCTTTCAGTCGAATGACCGGCTCGTCCGCGCCCGCCTCGACGAGCGGCAGATGCAGTATCTCTACAATGACGGCGGCCTGTACTATTTCATGGACCAGGAGAACTTCGAGCAGATGCCACTATCTTCGGAACAGCTCGGGGATGCACTTGACTACCTGAAAGAAGGCAATACCATAGAACTATCCAGCTATAAAGACAGGGTGGTGGGAGTGACCATGCCGATTACCGTAGAGCTCGAAGTAAGCGAGACCGACCCCGGTTTCAAGGGAGATACCGCCACCGCCGGCACAAAACCGGCCAAACTGGAAACCGGGCTGACAATACAGGTGCCCATATTCATCAACGAAGGCGATGTCGTCAAGGTGGACACGCGTTCCGGCACCTATCTGGAGAGGAGAAGCTGAGACTGTTATGCTGAAAGCCGACCTTCATATCCATACTATGTTTTCCATGGACTGTAATACGCCTCTGGAAAAGATTGTCAAGCGTTGCCAGGAACTGGGGATAAACTGTATTGCCGTAGCCGACCATGGTACTGCCGAAGGCGCCCTGATGATGCAGAAATTTGCGCCATTCAGGATTATCGTCGCCGAGGAAATCCTGACCACCCAGGGTGAAATTATGGGCATGTTTCTGAAAGATACTATACCCGGCGGATTGACCCCTCAGGAGACAATCAAGCGTATCCGGGCTCAGGGCGGACTGGTGAATATCCCGCACCCTTTTGAAAAGATACGCGGCTCCGCGCTGAAGGACTGGGCTATCGATGAGATAGCCGGGGAAATCGACCTGATGGAAGTGCTTAACTCACGGAGCCCTTTCGCGGCTAATACCGAGAAGGCCAAGGCTTTCGCAGAGAAACACGGCATACCGGGCAGCGCGGGCAGCGATGCCCACACCATCTATGAAATCGGTAATGCCTATGTGGAGATGCCTGAATTTAAGGATAAGGATGAATTTCTCAAGTCTCTGGCCCGGGGCAGGATTCACGGACACAGGTCAAGCATCTTTATGCATCTTTTCAGTACCTGGGCTAAAGTGAAATCGCAGTTCCTCGCGAGGAGGTAACGGTGAGCAATCGCTATAAAATCGGCTGGTTTTCCACAGGGAGAGGCGCGGGTTCCAGAGGACTGCTGAAAACGGTCCAGGACAGCATTATCGCCGGAGAGCTCCATGCGGAGATAGAGTTCGTCTTTTGCAGTCGTGACCGCGGCGAGACGGAAGCTACCGACCAGTATCTGGATATGGTGAAGGGCTACGGTATTCCCTTAGTAAAGTTCTCCTACCAGATGTACAGGGCGGCGAGGGACATGCCCAACCCCGACCCTGCTCAACCTCTACCGCAGTGGCGACTGGACTACGATAGAGAGGTCATGAAGCGACTGGAGGGTTTCACCCCCGACCTGTGCGTTCTGGCCGGTTTTATGCTGATTACCGGCCCGGAGATGTGCGAAAGGTATGATATCATCAATCTGCACCCCGCGGCGCCCGGCGGGCCGGCCGGCACCTGGCAGCAGGTAATCTGGAAGCTGATTGAAAGTAATGCGGATACCCAGGGGGTGAAGATGCACGTGGCCATCCCGGAGCTGGACATGGGCCCGACGGCGACCTATTGCACGTTCCCGATACGCGGTAAAGCCTTCGACCGGTACTGGGACGAGATTGAAGGAAAATCGGTCGAGGATGTAAAGAAGGAACAGGGTGTGGAGAACACTCTGTTCAAGGCCATCCGGCAGCACGGCGCCGTGCGGGAGCTGCCTCTGACGGTGGCCACCATCGGGGTGTTCAGTCAGGGAAAGGTAAAAATAACCAAAGACCGGCGGGTCGTTGACACTGCCGGCCATGTTATTAACGGTTATGACCTCACCGCCGAGATAGACGAGATGGTGAAAGGCGAACTATCTGATTAACGGATTGCTTTCTATTGTATTTCCTCTCCCCACTGCGGGAGAGGATTAAGGTGAGGGGGGATAAAAGCGAAAGGAAATTTCACCCTCACCCAACCCTCTCCCATCAAGGGAGAGGGACATGAATGTACAGACTCTACTTCTTTTCTTTTTTAGGTTTCTCTTCCTTGGCTTCGGACGGCTGGCTCAGGACCTCGTCGATTATACCGTATTCCATCGCCTGCTCCGGGTTGAGATAGAAGTCGCGGTCGGTGTCATGGGTTATCTTGTCCGCAGTTTGGCCGGTATGCTTGACGATAATGTCTTTGATGACATCCTGCTGTCGCATGATTTCACGGGCGGCAATGACGATATCCGAGGCCTGCCCCTGGGCGCCGCCCATCGCCTGGTGCATGTGGATGGTGGCGTGGGGAAGAGCGTAACGCTTGCCCTTGGCTCCAGCGCAAAGCAAAACGGTGGCCATACTGGCTGCCATTCCCACGCATATGGTGGAAACATGGGGGCGGATAAGCTGCACGGTATCGTAGATGGCCAGGCCGGCGCTGATGACCCCGCCCGGACTCTGGATATACATGTTGATGTCCTTGTCCGGGTCTTCACGTTCCAGATAGAGAAGCTGGGCAATCAGGGTATTGGCCACAGGGTCGGAGATGGGGGTGAAGAGCATGATGATACGCTCTTTCAGGAGCAGGGAATAAATATCCCAGAATCTTTCTCCCCTTGGCCCACTTTCGACCACACCGGGTATCACATTCATCGGTAGATTATTCATTTTTCCTCCTCCTTTGTCTCTGTAGTGGAGTCTTCGATATTTTTAGCTATTTCCGTCAGTCGCTCTATGGTCTTGCGCGCCCGCAGCGACTGCTTGAGCGATTCGCGGGTCTGCGGGGTGTCCAGCAGTTTTCGCATTTCTTCTATTTTATCTTCCGCCGTGCCCCTGGTCATATTATCAATCCCGTTTTCTATATCGGGCTCGGCGACTTCAATCTTCTCTGCTTCGGCAACCTTGCTCATAACCAGAGAAGCGGCCACGTTTTTCGTCGCCACCGGTCGTAGTTCTTCATGGAGCTGCTCCGCTGTCTTGTTGATGCTTTGCAGGTATTCGTCCATGCCCCGCCCCGTCATCTGCAACTGTCTCACCTGTTCATTGAGAATACGGTTGATTTCCAGTTCCACCAGGACCGGCGGATATTCCACTTTGGACTGTTCGATGGCGGTATTAATTACCCGTTCTTCAAAGTCCATCCTGACGCGTTCCTCGGCCCTCAGCTGTAGGCTTTTCACGACTTCCTCGCGGAGGGCATCGACCGTTTTGAATTCGGGAGAGACCTGACCGGCAAACTCGTCATTGAGTTCCGGGAGCTTCTCTTCCTTGATTTCGGATAGCTTTACTTTAAAATGGCCTTCCTTCCCGGCTACGTTGTTGTTAGGATAGTCCTCGGGGAAGCTGAGGGTAAACTCCTTTTCCTCCTCTTTCTTCATGCCGGTAATCTGGTCGGAAAATCCCGGTGCCGGGGACATCAGTTCTTTCAGTACCTGAATCTGGGCCCCTACTTTCTGAACGTAAGGCTTCTCTTCGACCATGCCGTTAATGTCGATAGTGGCCAGGTCGTTATAGTCCAGCGGCCTATCAACGGGTTCCCAGGTGGCGTGCTGGTGGCGCAGTTCTTCTATTAAGGCGTTGATGTTTTCATCCGTTATGTCAACCGGGTCCGGCGTTATCCTGATGCTCCGGTAGTCCCCCAGTTCCACAGCGGGCGACAGAGGCACGACTGCCTTGAATATTAACGGGTCGGTCTGGGTTATCTCCACATCCGGCTGGGCAAAGGGTTCTATTTCCTGCTCCTTGAGGGCTTGCTCGTAGGCCTGGGGGAGCAGGTGGTCGAGCGCCTCTTCGAGGAGTCTCGGTTTCCCTAGGTGGCGTTCCACCACCACCCGCGGGGCTTTCCCCTTGCGGAATCCGGGGATGTCATTTTTTTGCGCCAGTTTGAGGTAGGCATCCTGCATGGATGTTTCCATCTCGGCAGGCTCCAACTCGACGGTGATAAATGCCTGGCGGTTCTCTTCTTTCTCTTTCGTTACTTTCAAATTTCCTCCCGATTGGCTACTCTTCTTCCTGCAGGCTGATATGCAATTCGTCCAGCTGCTCTTTCGTGACCGGCGAGGGAGCATTAAAGGTCAAATCTACGGCACTCTGGTTCTTGGGGAAGGCAGTCACCTCCCTGATGTTATCCTCCCCGGCTAAAACCATCACCGTACGTTCAATACCGGCGCCGAAGCCTCCGTGAGGGGGAGCGCCGAAGTCGAAGGCTTCCAGCATATGCCCGAAAAGTCTATCAATACTATCGTCATTGTAGTCCAGTATTTTCAGTATTTTTCTCTGAAGTTCAGCCCGGTGGATTCTGATGCTGCCGCTGGCAATTTCCCATCCGTTACAAACAAGGTCGTAACTCTTACCAAGTACCTTATCCGGGGCGCTATCCAGAAGAGGGATATCCTCATCCCGCGGGTGGGTAAAGGGGTTGTTTACCGCCTCCCAGCGTCCCGTTTCTTTATTCCGAGCAATAAGTGGGAAATCAACAACAAAGGCGAAGGAGAGGGCATCGGGGTCGGCGAGCTTAAGGCGGCGGGCTATTTCGCGGCGGAGCGTATCCAGCGCCGGGTAAATATTCTCCGGCTCACCGGCAACGATGAGCAGCAGGTCTCCTTTATCTGCCCGGCAGCGCCCGGCCATCTCTTTGACCTGCTCCAGGGTTAGAAATTTGGCGGCTACGGACTTTACCTCATCCAGAGTCAGGCCGTCCAGCCCTTCCCCCGGAGCACCCAGCGAGATTGTCAGCAGTCCTTTAGCTCTGGCGCCCGTCGCCAGGGCGTTCAGCTCTTCAAGTTGATGGCGGCTATACTCACCGCAGCCGGGAGCAGCCATACCCCTGACCCTGCCGCCGGCAGATATGGCCGACCGGAATACAGCGAAGTCGGTCTGTGTGGCGATATCGGTAAGGTCGGCTATTTCCAGGCCGTAGCGCAGGTCCGGCTTTTCCGAGGCGTAGCGCTCCATAGCCTCGGTGTAGGTCATCCGCGGAAAAGGTTTTACCAGGTGTAGTTCTGGTTTTATGGTCTCAACCAGAGATATATAAAGCTCCTCAATAAGCTCAAGGATATCCTCCTGTGTCGCGAAGCTCATCTCGACGTCTAGCTGGGTGTGTTCCGGCTGGCGGTCGGCGCGGTTGTCCTCATCCCGGAAGCAGCGGGCGAGCTGGTAATATTTCTCGAAGCCGGCTACCATCAGCATCTGCTTGAGCTGCTGCGGGGACTGCGGCAGGGCGTAGAACTCGCCGGGGTGGAGGCGGCTGGGCACCAGGTAGTCGCGGGCACCTTCGGGGGTGCTTTTTACGAATACAGGTGTCTCCACCTCAATGAACCCCCGTGCGTCCAAGAAATCGTGCATGAACCTGGTAACCCGGTGGCGCAGGAGCATGTTCTCTTTCATGCGGGGTCGCCGCAGGTCGAGGTAGCGGTATTTCAGGCGCAGGTTTTCATCGACCTCGACTTCTTCGTTAATGTAAAAGGGAGGCGTATTGGACGCATTGAGTATCTCGACATCTTTAACGATTACCTCGATGTCGCCGGTGGGTATTCTGGGGTTCTCGGTGCCCGCCGGACGCAGGGTTACCTCTCCGCTGACCTTCACGACATATTCATTGCGCATCTCTTCGGCGGTTTTCAGGCCTGACGGCGATATTTCCGGATTGAACACCGTCTGGACGATGCCCTCCCTGTCCCGCAGGTCGATGAAAATAAGCCCGCCGTGGTCTCGGCGTCGGTTCACCCAGCCGGCCAGTGATACTTCACAGCCAACGTGTTCTTTCCTCAATTCACCGCAAGTATGGGTTCTGAGCAAATTAGTCTCCTGTTCGCAGGGCTTTACTTTTGATTATAGCTTATACAGGTAGGCGCTTCAACATAAGCAACCTTCTCAGTTGTATTTAGGCGTCGGCTCTGTTAAAATGTTATGTAATCCCGCAAATTATCGTTCACGAGGAAAAGGGGAAGAGTTAAATGGCCAGGACAATCGCAGAGATAAACGAGAAAATTAAAGAAGGCAAGGCCGTAGTCTTCACTGCCGAAGAGATTATTGACGTTGCCCGGGAAAAAGGTGTTAAGAAAGCCGCTGAGGAGGTGGATGTTGTCACCACGGGCACTTTCGGTATCATGTGTTCCTCCGGAGCCTACTTTAATATCGGACACTCAAAGCCGCGTCTCAAGCTGGGTGGCGGCCGGGCTTATCTGAATGATGTCCCGGCTTATACCGGACTGGCCGCCGCTGACCTGTTCCTGGGGGCCAATGCCCTCCCCGATGACGACCCGAGAAATAGAATGCATCCCGGCGAATTTAACTACGGGGGCGGCCACGTTATCGAAGAGCTGGTGGCCGGCAGGGATGTTCGACTGATAGCCACGGCCTACGGCACGGACTGCTACCCGCGCAAGCGACTGGAAACCTTGATTAATATCAAAGACCTTAACGAGGCGGTGCTTTTTAACATCAGGAACGCGTACCAGAACTATAACGTGGCCGTGAACCTTTCGGATAAGACAATCTATACCTACATGGGCGTGCTGAAGCCGCAGATGGGTAACGCCAACTATTCCTCGGCGGGGCAGCTTTCGCCGCTGTTCAACGACCCCTTTTATAAAACAATTGGCATCGGGACGAAGATATTTCTAGGAGGGGGCATCGGTTTTGTGGCCTGGCAGGGCACGCAGCATAACCCCGGCGTGCCCCGCACCGAAAAGGGGATACCTAAAGAGGGTGCCGGCACGCTGGCGGTCATCGGCGACCTCAAGCAGATGAGTCCGCGCTGGCTGGTGGGGGCGAGCGTGCTCGGTTACGGGTGCAGTCTGACCGTAGGCATCGGGGTGCCGATTCCCATACTGTCCGAGGAGATTCTGGAATATACGAAGGTGACCGATGCGGATATCCTGGCGCCGGTTATCGATTACTCGGATGCTTTCCCGAATAATAAGCCGGATATCCTGGCCGAGGTCAGTTATGCGGAGCTTAAGAGCGGCAAGATAAAGGTCAAGGGGAAAGACGTGCCTACCGCTTCCCGCTCCAGCTACCCGAGGGCGGTGGAAATCGCCACCACACTCAAGGAGTGGATACAATCAGGCAAGTTTTTGCTCACCGAGTCGGTGCAACCGCTGCCCGGCGCGGAGTCCGGCGTGACCTTCAAGCCGCTTAACGAACGTCCCATTGAGGATTAAAAGGAGAAGCAGAGAGCCGATAGGCTGATCAAGGAGAGATGAGGGTAATGGCAGTTACAAAAAGAATCGTATTGCGTTTTCCCAGGCGTCTGGTGGAACGACCGATAGTATACCGTCTGGTCAAGGACTACGACCTTGAGTTAAATATTCTCAAGGCATCGATTACTCCTGAGGAGGAAGGGCTGCTGGTGCTGGAGCTTAAAGGGAACCAGAAGGAGTACGATAAAGGCGTCGATTTCCTGATTAAAGCGGGCGTAAGGATTCAGTCGCTCAGTCAGGACGTGACACGCAACGAAGAAAGGTGCAACCATTGCGGCGCCTGCATCACCGTTTGCCCGACCGGCGCCTTCAGGGTTGACCCGAAGACCAGGCTTGTGATATTCGATAACGAGAAATGCATCGCCTGCGGACTCTGTATTCCCGCCTGTCCGCCGAGGGCGATGGAAGTGCATTTTTAGTTTGTGAAAGAGGATACCTACCAACCGAGGACGTACCGGCACTGGATTGAAGGTAAAGACCTGATACCGTTCAACGTAACGGTTAAAGAGACCGATTTATACATCCGCGCCGCCGTCAATCTGCAGAAAAAAGCCCGCCGCCTGGTGGTGAAATACCGCGAACAGCTTGAGGGCTACATCAATCGCAGCCCCGCCTTCGTCACATCACTTGAGCCTCTCCCCGTGCCGGAGAACGCCCCGGCTATCGTCGGGCAGATGGCAGAGGCGGCGCAGAAGGCCGGCGTCGGGCCGATGGCGGCGGTAGCCGGTGCCATCGCGGAGTGTGTCGGCCGGGAGTTGCTGGAATTTTCACCGGAGATAATCGTCGAAAACGGTGGCGATATTTTTATTAAAACTATCCGAAAAAGGACGGTCGGCGTATATGCCGGGGATTCGCCGTTGACGGGGAAAATAGGTCTGGAAATCAATGCTCAGGATACACCCCTCGGTATCTGCACGTCATCGGGCACGGTAGGACACTCCCTGAGCCACGGCAGGTCCGACGCCGTAATCGTCGTTTCCGCTTCTACGGCTCTGGCCGATGCCGCCGCGACGGCCATCGGCAACATGGTCAAGCAACCCGGTGACATCGATGCCGCTATTGAATTCGGCCGGGGCATCGATGGCTTGAAAGGCATCGTCATTGTCGCGGGTAAAAGCGTGGGTGCCTGGGGAGACGTGAAGCTCTGTGAAACGTCCGTCTGAAGAGACAGCCCCGGAACTTATCTGGTGATACTCAGTTCCAGCTTGTTGATGACGCTGTCGACACCTTTTAGCGGCGAGATTATACCCTCGATGGTGCTTTTGATTATCTCCACGGGGAAATGCTTGAGCGGAACGTCGGCACCATTAAGGTTTATCGTTACCTGCCCTTCATTATCAATGGCAAGCTCCAGAGTGTTAATTTCCCCGGTATCTCTCAGGCCGGCGACAATCCCGCCGATAACATGGTCGACGTAATTCTCAACGAAGTAGTCGAGATTAACGGGCATATCATTAACGGAAAGGTTTACCTTTCTGGTCACTGTTTTTCTCCTTTCATTGGCTTTCTCCCTTTAAATTACGGCACAGCTTTCCGAAGAGGTCATTCTCCATATCCGCACGGTCTTCGAACTGGCCAGAACAAGTATAACATAGAGGAAGCCTGCTAGCCAGAACCATCCGCGCTTATCCTGAGGAGAAGAACCGGATAACTCCCTATCTGCCGTGATTATTCCTGTATTATATACTTTGTTTTGATATATAATTTGAATGTTTACGGAACTTTTGTCACATACAGCCAGTAACTGACACGATAGAATTGATAACAAAACAGCATCTATAATATTGACAGGGGAATGATTTCAGCTTATTATCTGTTACACAACTAAACGTTTGGGAAGCGATAACCGGGAAAAACAGGTCAACGGAGGTGAGACGATGTTTGAGAGAATCTTAGTTCCTTTGGATGGCTCGAAGCTTGCCGAATGCGCTCTACCTTATGCAGAGGAACTGGCTAAAGGCTACAATACTAAGGAGGTAGTTTTAGTCAGCGTCACGGAGCGCATAATAGGGTATCAACCCATAGATGATCCCAGTCAGCCAATGGAACAGCGATTATTACCCGTGGCTGTAGGTAAGAAAGAAAGGCAAGCCCGGAGGTATCTCGGCAAAATAGCCAAGTCACTGGAAGCCAAAGGAATCGTGGTCAGAACAGAGGTGCTCATTGGCAATCCGGCTGAGGAGATTGCGATTTTCGCCAAACATAATGAAATTGACCTGATTGTAATGTCCAGTCACGGACGCTCCGGTCCCAGCCGATGGGCTCATGGCAGCGTTGCCGACAAGACTTTCAGAGCCAGTTCCGTGCCGGTACTTATGGTGAGAGCTCCTGGTTGTGTACCCGGCATTTAGCTGCAGCTACCAACAGATGGCTTAATGTAGCGACAGGGTCAGACCAGTACCTTAAATTGAAGCTACATCGGCAACCAAAGTTTCTGGAAAGCCAATAGCTGGGGGCAGGAGACAGTTCATGACTGGATTCCGCATGGTGGAACTCTGGAAATAATTAAAATATAAGGGGGTGAGCTATGGCTAAAGAGCAGGGTACGATACTCAAGGCACTTAAGACGGCTATTCAGATGGAGATTGATGGTAAAGAATTCTACCTGAAGGCCAGCCAGGCGAGCCAGAACGAACTGGGGAAGAAACTGCTGATGGAATTGGCCGAGGAAGAAGACGGGCACCGTAAAGTTTTTGAGGATATTTATAAGGATATCAGCGCCGAAAAAGGCTGGCCCGGAGGGAAATTTCGCACTGACGGCGGGAAAGGCCTGAGGACGATATTCGCCAGGGCGCTGGAGGAAATGGATAAGGACGTAAGCGCCATCCCTACGGAACTCGATGCCGTGCAGACGGCTATGGAAATGGAGAATAAGACCTACGACTTCTATAGAAGCCGTAGCAGTAAGGCTGCTTACGAGGCCGAAAGGCAATTCTACGAAGCTTTAGCCGTTCAGGAAGAGGAGCATTACCGGGTTCTCCTCGATTACTACGAATTTCTCAAGAACCCGGAGGCATGGTTTGTCCAGAAAGAGCACCCGTCTCTGGACGGTGGCTAAGAGTGAAGAAGGCAATTAAATTCGCT
>DAOVRI010000173.1 GCA_030628245.1 Dehalococcoidales bacterium | reverse complement strand
TGGCGGAGTCGATTCCGGTTGCAGAACCCGTAGCCGAAGCAGAGCCTGTGGTCACCACCCAAATTAACGAGCCAGTAGAAAGCGACACTCCCATTATTGAAACCGTCGAAGCCCCACCCACAGATAACACGACCGATGAAGAGGATATCGCCGCTAATATCGCCGATGATTCTTCGGCCGGGTGGCAGGGGATGCTGATGAACCGCTGGTTAATTATCGGTGTCGGCGTGCTGGGTGCAGCTGTCATCATCGTACTGCTGCTGTTGAGGAGAAGGGCTAAGAATGCTTGATATTATGTCAAGCGCCCTGCCCTGTTTTATTTCGCGGCCAGGTATTTCTCCGGGTTAGCGTCGAAAGCTTTCTTACAGCCCACGGCGCAGAAGTAGTATTTCTTACCCCTGTAGTCGGAAGTAGCCGCCGCCTTCTTCTCGTCGACGGTCATCTTGCATACGGGGTCAATCGCCATAACGGCACCTCCTGTATTTAATCTGCGAACTTCTGAGGTTTGAAACCCCTCAGGCGCAGTGAGTTGGATACCACGGTTATCGAGCTGGCCGCCATCGCAGCCGCCGCCAGAATCGGGTTCAGAAATCCATAATTACCGAGGATAAAATTAAGCCCGGACGGCACTCCGCTACTGCCGAAGGCGAGATAGAGCACTCCCGCCGCCACCGGTATGAGCAGCGTATTATAGGCAAAAGCCCAGAAGAGATTTTGTTTAATCGTCCACATGGTGCGCCGACTCAGCGAAATTGCCGTGGCAAGGCCGCCCAAATCACCACCTATAAGCGTAATTTCCCCGGTTTCCATGGCTACATCAGTGCCGGTGCCGATGGCAATACCGACATCCGCCTGCGCCAGCGCCGGGGCGTCGTTAATACCGTCGCCGACCATGGCCACAATCCTGCCTTCGTCCTGGAGCTTCTTCACCTCTGCCGACTTGTTTTCCGGCAGCACCTCGGCCAGAACGCGGTCGATGCCGGCTTCGCGGGCGATTGCCCCGGCGGTGCGCCGGTTATCGCCGGTAACCATGGCCACCTCGACACCCATCCGGCGTATCTCAGCCACAACTGCTTTAGCGTTCGGCTTCAAGGTATCGGCCAGGCCGATGACGCCCGCCGCTTTTCCGTTCACCCCCAGAAACATTACGGTCTTGCCGTTCTTTAACAGGTCTTCGGCTTTTTCTTCCAGTCCGTTCAGGGTAATCCCCCTGTCTTTCATCAGCTTAAGGTTGCCCAGCAGGAGCTTTTTCTTATTCACTCTGGCCTCAGCGCCGTGGCCGGGGATAGCCCGGAAACCCGAGGCTTTAGCTATCTTCAGCTTCTTTTCCTGCGCCGCCCTGACGACGGCCTCGCCGAGCGGGTGCTCCGAGTCGTGCTCCACCACCGCCGCCAGACCGAGTACCTCGTCTTCAGAATGTGGGGAAATGGTAATGATATCGGTTACTTCCGGCTTACCCTCGGTGAGCGTCCCCGTCTTGTCCAGAAGCAGCGTATCTACTTTATAAAACCTCTCCAGGGCTTCGGCGCTGCGGATAAGGATACCCTGCTCGGCACCCCTGCCAGTACCCACCATAATCGCCGTCGGCGTGGCCAGCCCCAGGGCACAGGGGCAGGCGATAATCAGCACGGCGATGAAGTTGAGGAAGGCAAAGGTGAGGGAAGGGGCAGGCCCGGCAAAGTACCATATAATAAAGGTAATAACAGCGATGCCGATAACCACTGGTACGAAGTAGCTGGCGATAACGTCGGCCAGGCGCTGGATGGGCGCCTTACTCCCCTGGGCTTCTTCCACCAGCCGGACAATCCGCGCAAGGGTGGTATCTTTACCTACACAGGTCGCCTCGAACTGGAAGCTGCCCGTCTTATTGATGGTAGCCCCGACGACCTCATCACCCTCCTTTTTCTCGACGGGCAGGCTCTCACCGGTAACCATGGACTCGTCGATACTGGGGCTTCCCTCCCGGATAATACCGTCCACCGGTACCCGCTCGCCGGGACGCACCAGAATAAGGTCGCCGACTTGCACGTCTTCGACGGGTATTTCTGTCTCCTTGCCGTCGCGGACAACCAGGGCCGTCTTCGGCTGCAGGCCGATAAGCCTTTTAATTGCCGCCGAGGTCTGCCCTTTGGCCCTCGCCTCTAGGAAACGCCCCAGAAGAATCAGCGCGATTATCATGGCCGAGGTGTCGAAATACAGGTGGGGTTCCAGCCCTCCGGCCCGGAAAAGGCCGGGAAAGAGCACGGCAACCAGACTGTAAAAATAGGCCGCCGACGTACCCACGGCAATCAGTGTGTTCATGTCGGCGGTGCGGTGCTTGAGGGCGCCCCACGCCCCCCGGTAGAACCGCCACCCCGCCCAGAACTGCACCGGTGTGGCCAGCACCCACAGGAGATAAGACTTCCCCGTGAAAACGGGTGCCCACATTAAAGCCATGATGACGGCGGCCAGGACCACCGCCGCGATAAACCTGTTTCTTACATTCTTAATTTCTCGCTGGGAAGCCGTGGTGACGTCTTCCAGAGTCCCGGTTTCCTCGCCCAGCTCATAGCCGGCATCTTTAACGGCCCGGCGCAGGTCAGCTATCTTCGTTCCATCGATATACTCTACCGTGGCTTTTTCCGAGGCCAGGTTGACACCGACCGAGACCACTCCGGTGACGCTTCTCAGAGCCTCTTCGACTCGGGCGACGCAGGAAGCGCAGGTCATGCCACTGACGTGAATTTGTACCTTATTTAATTTTTCGGTCTTCGTTGTCATGACAAACCGCCAATAATATCTAATTATAGAGTAACCGAATACATGCCGGACGTATGTGACCAACATCTCACAAATATTAATCAGATTTTAATATTTGGCTGCTATTCTCTTTATAGAAAGTTAATTGAAAGGAGGTGACACAGTATGTGGCGAAGCAAGAAATTCATTCTTACCGCGCTGTTGACGGTGGTCGTTCTGGGCGGGATTCTGGGCGGTGTCGCGGCGGCCCATGCGGACGACGAGGATACCAGCCAGCTCCAGACAGGCGGTATAAACCTGCTGGACAGGGTCGCTGAAATCTACGAAAATAACACAGGCGTTGCCATCGACTCAGCAGAACTTCAAAATGCCTTTAACGAGGCCAGAACCGAGATGGGAATCCCGGTCCGCGACCGACTACACCAGAGGCTGCTAGACGAAGGCGTAATGACCCAGGAACAGCTTGATGAGTTTGAGCAGTGGATGGAGTCCAGGCCGGATTTCCCGACCGAAGAGTTCGATGAATGGATGGAATCAAGACCGGAGATGCCGGGACTATTCGGTCCGGGTAACGAAGACGGCGGGAAACGATTCGGCAACATGTTCCGGAACTTCCGTGGATTCGGTAAAGGATTTGGGGACGGATTCCGCGGCTGGTGCACGCCGGACGCCCCGGCAGAGTAACCCTCTAACATCTAAGAAGAATAATCCACAACTGTAAACGGGAGGGGGATATTCCCCCTCCTTTTTATTTACTTAATATTTTCTTAACATTTGTGTTATAACATTACATGAAACCAGTAAAATGCGGAGGATTAAGAGATGCCGGGGAAAAAGGTCCTGGTAGTCGATGATGATGTTAAAACGGTAGAACTGGTCAAGCTCTACCTGAACCGTGACGGCTACCGCGTTCTAACCGCCTACGACGGTAATGAAGCCCTGAAATTGGCCCGTGAAAACCAGCCGGACCTGATTGTGCTGGACCTCATGCTGCCCGGTATTAACGGACTCGAAATATGCCGTATTCTCCGGGAAGAGTCCGACGTACCCATTATTATGCTTACCGCCCTGACGACGGATGATGACAGGTTGACCGGCCTTGACCTCGGCGCCGACGACTACGTGACCAAGCCTTTCAGTCCCCGGGAGCTGGCGGCCAGGGTGCGGGCGGTGCTGCGCCGCCTGCCCGGAGAACGCGGGCCGGAAAAAATCGAGCACGGTGAGCTTACCGTCAATTTCCTGAAACATGAGGCAT
>DAOVRI010000072.1 GCA_030628245.1 Dehalococcoidales bacterium | reverse complement strand
GGAGCAGTAGCCGCAGGCATTACACCCTTTAATATCAAGGCCCGCCAGGCTGACCAGCTCCGTATCCAGCCCCTCCTCGGCGATAGCCTGCAGGCAATGGGCCGTTAATATCTCCGTGTTTCCCCCTTTTCGGGGGCTGCCGACGATTCCGATTGCTTTCAACGTGAACCTCCTGTCGTTATGTATATAATTTATGCTCTTTAATATAATCGGCTACGGGGCCGGGGACGAGGTGGTCGATAGATTCTCCCCGGGCCGCCATTTCCCGTATCGCCGAGGCGCTGATATCTACCTGCGGCTTCTCCAGAAAGACCACGCGCTCCGAAATGCCGGGTACGTCGGCTTCCAGAGCTTCAAGGTCGGGGCGGGGCCATCCCGGGCGGGGCATGGCTGCCAGAAAACACATGCCGATTAAACGCGCCGGATCCCGCCATTCGGGGAACTGCTCCAGGCTGTCCCAGCCCAGGATAAAATATATCTCGTCCCTGCCGCCGTGCTGCTCACTGAGACCGGCAACGGTATCAACGGTAAAGGACGGCCCCGGACGCTCTATCTCCATTGTGGACACCTTCAAATTTTGCCTGCCGGCCACCGCCAAGCGCAGCATAGCCAGACGGTGTTCTGCCGACGTTATCCGGTCATTCACCTTCAACATCGGCTGCCCCGCCGGCACCAGGAGCACTTCCGAGAGAGACAGGGCATCTCTCGCCTCTTCGGCCATCATGATATGCCCCCGATGAACGGGGTCGAACGTTCCACCGAGTACGCCTGTCTTCATAGCATCACCACTCCCAGGTCAATTCTCCGCAGCGGATCTTATCGCCCGCCTTAACGCCCGCTTTCTCCAGCGCCTTATTCACGCCCAGCCTGTTAAGCTGATGACCGAGCTGCCAGCGTAAATCGTCGGGAGTAACGCCGGCTCCCGCGAAAATGCGTTCAAGGTCGGGTGCAGATATAACGAATTCCTCCCCTATCCGGCTGACCGTAAAACGCGATTCCCTGGGACGGGGATGGAACACCTTCACGGTTAGTTTCATCCCCTCCACCACGGCAGCTTGCGCCTTCAGCACCTTCAAGGCCTCCGTCATAAGCTCCGATACACCCTGGCCGGTCGCCGCCGAAATATAATGGGCCTTGATACCGGCGCCGGACATCTCGCTTTTTATACCGTCCAGGCGTTCCTGCACCTCGGGCAGGTCGATTTTGTTCAGGGCCATAATCTGCGGCTTCTGCGCCAGATACGGGTCGAACAGGCTAAGTTCTTCATTAACACGCATCATGTCGTCGAACGGCGACTCGGAGTCTCCGCTGATGAGGTGGATGAGGATTTTCGTGCGCATGGCATGTCGCAGGAAGTCGTAACCGAGTCCGCGGCCCCGATGGGCGCCCTCAATCAGTCCGGGAATTTCCGCCAGTACAAAACTTTCCAGGTCGATTTCGACAACGCCCAGCACCGGCTCGATGGTTGTGAAAGGGTAACTGGCGACCTTCGGTTTCGCTGCCGATGCCGACGCCAGCAGGGTCGATTTACCGACATTGGGGTAGCCGATAATACCGACGTCGGCAATAAGCCTCATCTCCAGTCGAATTGTCTGCTCCTCGCCGGTCTCTCCCCTCTGGGCTATGTGCGGTGCCTGGTTGGTCGAGGAAGTAAAGTGCGTATTGCCCCAGCCCCCCCTGCCACCCCTGGCTACAGTCGCCTCACCACCCGACTTCTCAAGGTCGGCAATGAGGAAACCAGCGCCGTCATTTAAATCTGCCATCACCAACGTTCCCGGCGGCACCACCAGCACCAGGGCTTCCCCGTTCCTGCCGCGCTTCCGGTTACCACCGCCGTTCCGACCGTTCTCAGCACGGTAAGACCTTTTTTGACGGTATCTTCGCAGGCTATCCACAGCGCCATCAGCCCTAATCACTACATCCCCACCGCTGCCCCCATCGCCGCCATCTGGCCCGCCGAATGGCACAAACTTTTCGCGCCTGAACCCGACAGCTCCGTTGCCGCCATCACCCGCTTTTACTCCTATCTCCGCTTTATCAAACATTATAAAAACAAATCGGTTTTATTTATATGATTATACAACAATACATTATATGTTTACCTTGTACTAACAGAACTAATATTAAGACGGGATGGAAAATCTGGTAATCCCGATTCGGGGTTCGTTACTTGCGATGCACCGAGCGGGTGCCGGGATAAAAATGAATGCAAGAAAATCACAAAATTATCACAAATAATTCCCAAAATCTATATAAGACTAATCAATCGTTAATAAGAGAAAATTCGTTATAAACGGCGGAGTGGCTGGAGTAATAGAGACAACGGAAGTAGTGCCGGCGGTCAGGCCGCGTTCCTAGAATTTGCCTTGGGGTGCAGTTGTCGATGGATGTCGCGTAATTTCCGCTTCAGGTAGGGGCTATCGCTGATATCGCCGACTATTTTCTTGCAGGCGGCGGTTACCGAGGCCGCATCGCGGTTGCCGAGCTCATGGCCGATTTGAGCGAGAGAGCAGTTGGTTTCCTGCCGTATGAGGTACATGGCCAGACGGCGGGCCAGGGTGGTATCCTTGTCCCTCCTGCGACCCAGTAATTCCTCGCTGGGCAGTTGGAAACACTCGGCCACGGCTTTCACTATCGAACACGGCGTGATATCGTCCGAAAGGTACTCCTTGCTGGCCAAATCCTCGAGGGCCCTGGCGGCAATCTCGACGGTCGGGACAACACCGAGCAGCTTGGCATAGGCGAAAACCCGGTTGAGCGAACCCTCCAGCACGCGTATATTGCGCTGCGCTTCCCGGGCAATCAAATCAAGTACATCCAGAGAGACGTTCACTCCCATGTGCCGGGATTTGGCCTGAAGAATGGCCAGGCGTGTTTCGTGGTCCGGCGGCTGTATATCGACGATAAGGCCCCATTCGAAGCGTGAGCGCAGTCGCTCTTCCAGCAGCGGCATCGATTTGGGAGGACAGTCGCTGGTGATAACGATTTGCCGGTTGGTGTTGTGCAGTTCGTTGAAAGTGTGGAAGAAACTTTCCTCGGTCTGCTCCTTGCCGCCGATGAAATGGATATCATCAATCAGCAGCATGCCAATGCTGCGGTACTTGTTGCGGAACTCCTCGGTGGTCTTCTCACGCAGGGCACTGACGAATTCATTGGTGAACTGCTCGGCGCTGGTGCAAATAACGTTGATATGGTTGGCCGCGGCCGCCTGCCCGATAGCGTGGAGGAGGTGCGTCTTGCCGAGCCCGGCCCCGCCGTAGATGAACAGGGGATTGTAGCTGTGTCCCGGATTCTGGGCTACGGCCAGCGCGGCGGCACGGGCCAGACGGTTGCCGCCGCCTTCGATAAACGAATCGAAGGTATAGTGCGGGTTTAATCTGGTATAGGATGGTGGGGGTGGGGAAATAACCGGCTGTGCGGCGCCGTTGCCATGATGAGGAGATTTACCGTTCACCTGAAATACCGCCTGTACTTCGGGGGAGGTGAGCCCGATGAGCGCCTTTTCGATGAGGGACCGCTGGTTTTTATCCAGGTATTCGGCGGCGAAGGTATTGGGGACGCCGATGACGAACTGATTGTCCTGGTAGCTTACGCCGGCAGTTTTGCTGAACCAGGTCCGGTAGTTCGGCTTACTGACCTGGATCTGCAGTTCGCCCAGGGCAGCTTCCCATATTTCCTGAGGCGTCCGGTTTCGAGATGGTTCCATAAGTTCTGCGCCTGCATTGGCTCCTGGAGCAGGCAAAAAACACCCCCTATCCTGTTTAAGGCACAAGTTCACCCTGCTTCGCAAATTATCTGGATTTCCCGCCCGTTCCGGCGGGTTCTGAGGAGTAAAAAGTTAATAAATGATTAGATTATTAACACCACATAGCATACTACCGGCGACCCCCCCGTGGCAAATATTTTGGGGACGGCAACCAGCCATTTTTGTCCTATTCCCCCTCTTAATAGCTCTTAAAAACTGTCTTTTTTGTTGGTTTTCGGGGGTTGCCAGCCCAAAACGGCCGGTTGTTTAAAAATATTTTTAGTGATACAATTCTTGAGTCTGGGGGCTGAAATTGCGCATTGTTTTTATGGGTTCGCCCGAATTTGCCGTGCCCTCTCTGGAGCGCCTTGTCCTTAACGGGCATGACGTTGTCGCGGTTTATACCCAGCCGGATAGACCCGCCGGCCGGGGACGTGCCCTGGTCTCGCCATCGGTAAAGGAGTCGGCCGTAAAATTGGGATTGCCGGTGTTCCAGCCGGACAGTTTCCGGTTGGCCGGGGCGGTGACGCAACTGGCGGCATTAAAACCCGATGTAATCGTGGTGTGCGCCTTCGGACAGATTCTACCGCAGTCGGTACTGGATATTCCGCCCTACCAGTGCGTTAATGTCCATTTTTCCCTGCTACCCAGGCACCGGGGAGCCTCGCCGGTGGTGGCGGCCATACTGGCGGGGGATGAATTTACCGGGGTCAGCATACAGCTCGTCAGGAGGGAACTGGATACCGGCCCGGTACTGGCCCGAGCGGCAATTCCCATATCGTCACGGGATAATACCGGCACGCTCACGTATAAGCTGTCTCTGGTGGGGGCCTGCCTGCTCCAGGAGGCACTGACCGGCTGGCTGGGCGGCGAAATTACTCCCCGACCCCAGAACGAAGACGAGGCCACCTATTTCAGCCAGATAAACAAGGAGGCCGGGGAGATTGACTGGAACCTCACGGCGGTAGAAATCTGGCGCCGGGTACGGGCCTTTTACCCCTGGCCGGGGTGTTATACGACTTGGCGGGGGAAGCAGCTAAAGATTATCGAGGCGGCAGCTCTGCCTGGAGAAGGGTCTTCGGGGGCGGGGCGGGTTGCCGCTCTCCCCGGATACGAGGCGGGCTTGGGCATCGGCACGGGCGAGGGTGTGCTGAGCGTGCTGGGTGTGCAGCTGGAAGGTAAAAAGGCCATGTCCGCCGCTGAATTCCTGAGGGGCCAGCGGGACTTCATCGGGTCGCGGTTGCCGGGTTAGCCCGCATTAATAACTCCTTGTGTTGCCCCACCTACGTTCAGACTGTATAATCAGAGTTAAGGAGGCGCTATTGTCTTTGCCGCAGGATTTAAGCAAATTCGACTCCCTGGTGGAAATTATCGCCCGGCTGCGCGCCCCGGACGGCTGCCCCTGGGACCGGGAGCAGACCCATCAGTCGCTGCGGGGCAACCTGCTATCCGAGTGCTACGAGGTAATGGAAGCACTCGATGAGGGGGACTCAGGTAAACTCTGCGAGGAGCTGGGCGACCTGCTGCTGCAGATTGCGCTCCATGCCCAGATTGCCAGGGATAACGGGGAATTCGAGATAGGTGATGTGGTAAAAAGCATCACTGCCAAGATAGTCCGCCGCCACCCGCATATCTTCGGCTCCACAAAGGTGAAGGATGCCGAGGAAGTCATGCACAACTGGGAGGAACTCAAGCGGGAAGAGAGGGAGGAAGGCGCTTCCATGCTGGAGGGCGTGCCGGAGAGTATGCCGTCCCTGGGCTACGCCTACGAAATCCAGCGCCGTGTGGCGAGGGTCGGCTTCGACTGGGAAGACAATGAAGGCGTCATCGATAAGCTGGTGGAGGAAGTGAAAGAACTGCGGGAAGCCGACAGCCCGGAGGAACGGGCGCAGGAGTACGGCGACCTGTTTTTCACGCTGGCCAATATCGCCCGCAGGGAAGGGGTCGACCCGGAGGCGGCGCTGCGGGAGGCGAACCGGAAATTTTATAAACGCTTCGCGTACATGGAAGAGCTATGCCGCCAGCGGGGCCTGAATTTTCCGGAGCTTTCTTTTAAGGAGCAGAATGACCTGTGGGAGGAGGCGAAGAGGGGTGCAAAAGCGTAAAATCGGCTTGATGATACTCCTGCAATCAGAAGCGTTGCCTTTAGCAGAGTTGGCGGGAGGTTAAGATGGTCGGGGCGGGCAGATTTGAACTGCCGACCTCCGCGTCCCGAACGCGGCGCGCTAACCGAACTGCGCTACGCCCCGACAGCACTATTATAGGCGTATCAGGCCCCCGTTGTAAACTGGAGATGTATATTAAATGAAATATATCGTGCTGATAATTGATGGAGCCGCCGGATTGCCCCTCTCGGAGCGCGGCGGCAGGACCTGCCTGGAACTGGCCCGGACGCCCAACCTGGATAAATTAGCTGTAGAAGGTTTTGCCGGGCTGGTACGCACCGTGCCGCCGGGTATGGAGCCGAGCAGCGCCTGCGCCTGCATGTCGGTGATGGGTTACGACCCCACTGTTTATTATAAAGGCCGTGCTTCCATCGAGGCAAGGAGCTTGGGCATAGATATCGGCAAAGGGGAGGTAGTCTTACGCTGCAACCTGGTAAATATTGAGGACGGCAAGATGCGGGACTACAGCGCCGGGCATATCCCCAGTGACGAGGCGAAAGAAATTATCGCTACTCTTAACGAAAAACTCGGCAGCGACGACGTGATTTTTTACCCCGGCGTCAGCTACCGGCACATATTGAAGCTGAAGGGACACGAGGATACCCTCAAAGCCAGCTGCACCCCGCCCCATGATATTCCCGACAAAGACGTTAAAGAATACCTGCCAAAGGGCGAGGGCAGCGACTTCCTGCGCAACCTCATGGCGCGCTCTGAGACCCTGCTGAGCAGCCATCAAATCAACGTAGCGCGCCGGGACCGCGGCGATGTGCCTGTTACCACTGTCTGGCTTTTCTGGGGCAGCGGGCAGGTGCCTGAAATGCCCGCCTTCAGGAAAGTCTACGGACTCGATGCCGCCCTGACATCGGGGGTCGATTTGCTGAAAGGGTTGGCGAAAATGGCAGATATGGAAGTGCTGGATATCAGGGGCGTAACGGACGGGCCGAATAATGACAATGCCGCACAGATAACCGGGGCCCTCGAGGCGCTGGAAAAGTGCGACCTGGCGGTGGTGCATATCGAGGCGCCGGACGAAGCCGCTCACGGTGGCTTGATTGACGAAAAGGTAGGGGCTATCCAGAAGATAGACGCCGAGGTTATCGGGCGGCTGCTGGAGTGGCGGGGGGATGACCTGCGGGTGCTGGTAATGCCCGACCACCCCACCCCGATTAAGCTGCGCACACACAGCGGAGACCCCGTGCCGTTTTTGATCTGGGGCGAAGGCGTTGATGCCAACGGGGCCAAGCGATTTACCGAGGCCGAAGCCGGTAAGACTGGTGTTTCTATTGAGGAAGGGTATAATATAATGGGGAGGTTGGTGGGGAGGTAAAGAGAGGCTGCTCAGGCGAGCACATACGCAATTGCGCAATTGAGGATATATAAAGAATGGCATTAATCGTACAGAAATACGGCGGTTCTTCGGTGGCGGACGCTGATAAAATTAAAAACGTCGCCCGGCGCATCGTCAAAACTAAAGAAGCCGGCAACCAGGTGGTGGTGGTGGTCTCGGCCATGGGTGATACCACCGATGACCTGGTCAAGCTGGCCTATCAGGTTGCCGAACATCCGCATATGCGGGAGCTCGATGTGCTGCTCTCCACCGGCGAGGTCGTCTCCAGCACCCTGCTGGCCATGGCGCTGCACAGCATGGGCTACCCGGCTATCAGCCTGAGCGGCGCGCAGGCCGGCATCAAGACGGACGCCGCTTTCAGCAAGGCCAGGATTACCGATATCGACCCCAAGCGTGTCGCCAGAGAGCTGGAAAAGGGCAATATCGTTATCGTGGCCGGTTTCCAGGGCATTACCGGGGACATGGATATCACCACCCTGGGGAGGGGTGGCTCGGATACCACGGCGGTAGCGCTGGCGGCCGGTCTGAAGGCAAAAGCGTGTGAAAGATATACCGATGTGGACGGGATATATACCACCGACCCGCGTCTTTTCCCGGAGGCGCGGAAACTTAAGGAGATAAGCTATGAGGAAATGCTGGAAATGGTGACCTACGGGTTCAAGGCGATACACCCCCGTGCGGTTGAGCTGGGTGAACTGTTCAGCGTCCCCATTCTGGTGGCGTCGAGCTTTAATGAAAACCCCGGTACGTTAATTCACAAAGAGGTGTCTATGGAAATACGAAATAAAGTAAGAGGCATAGCCCATGACCTTGATGTGGCCAAGATAACCGTGGTCGGCGTACCCGACCGGCCGGGTATCGCCGCGGGAATCTTCGTTCCTCTGGCGGAGGCCGGTATCAGCGTCGACACTATAGTGCAGAACGCCAGCATCGAGAATATTACCGACCTTACCTTCACGGTGGTGAAGGGGCAGCTGGACGGAGCGATGGCAGTCATCGAGCCGATAGCAAG